>CAXTDG010000117.1:0-9942 GCA_964242675.1 uncultured Chitinophagaceae bacterium | reverse complement strand
TTGTAAAACACAAATTTTCTAAACAGTTATAAACAACAAAATCATGTCAATTAAATTAAAACCCGCAGGCAAAATATTCATTATTGCTGCGGTGGTAACAGTAGGAATTGTAAGTGTAAGATGGTATCAAAGCAGGCCCAAACAAGTGGGCAATTCTATGGAACTGGGTAAGGTAATGTTGCCTGATGCACCGGAGGCTTCTTTGAGTACAAATGCAGTCCATTTTCCGCTGCCGGAAGACGAAACAGCGGTGAATGGCGGTACGCAAATAACCTGGGAACGCATGGCCTGGAATAGCCAGTTCTCTGGCATGTATGCTAACGGTGGTGTACGCACTACCAAAGGCTCATTTTTTGACGGTGCAAAGTTGGACGTAACCTACGTTCGCCAGGACGATTGTAACAAGCAAATGGCCGACCTGGTGAAGTTTGCACAGGAGTATAAAAGCAATCCCAATATGCCTGCGGTGCTCATTACATTTATGGGTGATGGTATGCCTGCCTTCATGACTTCTTTGTCGAAAGAACTGGATGCATTGGGACCGGAATATCAACCCATTATTTTGCCAGTCACACACGGTAAAAGCTATGGTGAAGACCAGGTGATGGGACCGAAAGAGTGGAAGCAAAATCCGAAGAGTGCTGTGGGTAAATGTGTAGCTGGTGTATTGCGGGATGGCGACATCAACATACTGTTGAAATGGGCTGGTGACAACGGGATAAAAGTGAACCCGGATGAAACGACGTATGATGCTGCGGCCATCAACATTATAGCCGCTAACGACTTCCTAGATGCGCCCAATAAATACATTGCTGGCTATACTGAAAATCGCAAGATTGTGTTGAATGGCCGCACCACTGGTCGTGACACCACCGTTGGTGTAGATGGCGTGGCCACCTGGACACCTGGCGACGTAAATATTGCTACTAAAAAAGGTGGATTGGTAACGATTGCTAATACGAAACAATACGCTTCGCAAATGCCTAACCAAACCATTGCGATTAAGAAATGGGCTTACGATCATAGAACAGATGTTGAGAATATGATTATTGCATTGGCGCAGGCTGGTGACCAGGTTCGTTCCTTCAACGATGCGAAACAGTTTGCGGCCAAAGTAAGTGCTGCGGTGTACAACGAACAGGATGCTGCGTACTGGCTGAAATACTACAACGGAATTGAAGAAACCGACCTGCAAGGATTAAAGGTGAACCTGGGTGGTTCGATGGTTTTTAACCTACAGGATATGGCGAATACCTACGGCCTGGGTAATGATAAAGTGGACCGCTACAAAGCGGTGTACAACACCTTTGGCAACCTGATGGTGAAGATGTATCCTGCACTGATGCCAAGGTTTATGCCGTACGAAAAAGCGGTTGATAAATCGTTCTTGTTCTCCGTGATTTCGAACCACCCGGAACTGCTGGAAGGCAAGGCGATACAGACATCGTATGCGGCTGAAATTACGGATAAGGTTTCATCAAAATCGTACAGTATTGAGTTTGAAACGGGTTCGGCCAACATCAAGCCTGCATCGTACAAATTGCTGAATGAAATACGTGAGTCGGCCATTGTAGCCGAAGGTTTGAAACTGGGTGTATACGGCCACACGGACAACAGTGGTTCTGATGCGGTGAATATTCCGCTGTCTGAAAAAAGAGCGGATGCAGTGAAGGCTTACTTAACTAAAGTGGGCCTGCCTGACAACCGCATTGAAGCCAAAGGTTTTGGTGCTACAAAACCTATTGCTGACAACGCAACTGAAGTGGGTAAAAGCCAGAACCGTAGAGTGGAAATTGTATTAGGTGAGTAATTGTTTTGGAACGTAGGGGCGAACCTATGTGTTCGCCCCAATAGAATAAGATAAATTTTCAAACAGGTCTACAACATTGCTTTATTCGTAAAGGGCAGACACATGGGTCTGCCCCTACAAAACATTATCATGAAAAAGTTATTCCAACCCTTTGCAATACTTAGCAAACAAACCATCACCGTAACAATCATCCTGCAAGTGATGATTGCCCTAGCACTATGGCATTTCGCCTCTAATGGATTGATACCAAAGCCCGGTAAGGTGGCCGAAGCATTCATGCATTTACTAAGTACCAAAACCCTAATAGATAATGTACTGGTAAGCCTGGCATTAACAATACAAGCCATGCTGTATTCCATCATCATCACATTGGTGTTTGCGTATTTATCGGTAGTGCCATTTTTTAAAAGTATCGCTCAGTTCATTGTCAAATGCCGCTACCTCACATTAGCTGGATTAATCTTCGTTTTTACACTGCTTACCAAAGATGGAAGTACGCTAAAACTATGGTTACTCATTTTCGGGATTGTACCCTTTTTCGTTACTTCTTTTCTATCCGTTATTCTTCATATTCATGAGCAGGAATACCAGTTGTGCAAAACCATGGGCTATAGTGATTGGCAAACTTTGTATGAAGTCATTATTGTTGGCAAGGCCGATCAGGTGTTTGAAATTTTACGACACAATTTTGCCATTGCCTGGCTGATGATTACGATGGTGGAAGGATTAAATATGAGCGAAGGTGGTATTGGTGCTTTGCTTATCAAGTACAATAAGTACAACGATTTGACGAATGTATTAGCCTTGCAGCTCGTTATTTTTTTACTCGGACTTGGCTTCGACTTTTTATTAGGCTTTACAAGGCGTTGGTTGTTTCCTTATACGCATTTAAGCTCTGCCGCTCAATAAATCCATAGGAGAGGAATCACAGAATCAGAAGGCTCTTTCTATTTTATATATCATGTCTTTTGCTTACAACGACCTCATCCCTACCCCTTCTCCCAAGGAGAAGGGCATTCATCTCAAAGCAATTGTATCATAAAACTGTGCAATGGGGTATTACCTTTTCTGTACTCCTGCCTTATAATTTTCTATCACTCAACTAAACACTAAATAAAATGCTTACTTGTTGTAAAAAAGAAGAACTGCTGAGGGCAGAAAATGTATGCCTCCAGTATGAAAATAAAACGGTGTTGAGAGATGTGAATTTCAACATTAAGAATATCGTTCGCCCCGGTGTAAACCAGGGACAGGTTGTTTCCTTAATTGGTAGAAGCGGTGCTGGTAAAACACAATTGTTTCAACTGCTTTCAGGGTTGCATCAACCAACCTCCGGCAAGATTCTTATCAATCAAAACAACGAAGTAAAAGCCGGTGATATGGGCGTGGTTTTCCAGAACTATTACTTATTTGAATGGCGGACGATTTATCAATCGCTTATGCTATCTGCGAAACAGAATACAAAGATGAAAGGAACTGAAAAAGAAGTGATAGAGAAATGGGCTGCCGACTTTGGCTTAAGCGAAGTATTGCATCAGTATCCGCAACAGGTTTCGGGTGGGCAACGCCAGCGGGCCAGCATTATTCAGCAGTTGCTGAAAGACTCTAATTTTCTGTTGCTGGATGAGCCTTTCTCTGGTCTGGATATTTGTGTATTGGATAAGGTGGTGGACATGCTATTACAGGTATCGCTTAGCGATGAATTGAAAACCCTCATCATTGTATCACATGATATTGCTACAAGTGTTGCTATCTCCGATACCGTTTATATTCTGGGTAAAGAAGAAGGCCAACCCGGTGCTACTATCCGGAGAGAAATAGACCTGATAGAACGGGATTTGGCCTGGCAAAAAGAGGTCAAAAAGCAGAAGGCTTTTGCTGATACGGTGGAGGAGATTAAAGCTTGCCTGTAAATTAATTATAAGTAATCCTTACTTATCCCAGCATAAGAAAGGGTCATTTTGCATAGCCATTAATTGCATAGGCCAGCTTACTCATCTGGTGCAGCCTGCCATCGCTTTGCCCACTGATTGAATAGGATAGCGATATACATAAAACTGACAATCAGATTTATTACAAGTACGGTTTCGAAGTGGTGATGTACCCAATAGCTGATAGGGTATAGCCGCCGTAGCTTTGCTTCTTCGCTAATGTAGTCAGAACCGTAATACCGTTGTTTTTCATAGTACAACTGTATCAATCCTGCAATTAATAGCAGTGTATATGGCACCAGGTAGGCATGCCAGTTTAGCAATACACCAGCAAGGGTTTTGCTGCTTCTTTGCTTTAGCAACACCAGCCCAATACCTAAAAAAGAAGCACTTAAGATAAGCATGATTACCAGAAAACTTTCGCCACTACGGCTACCTATTGAAAGTAAACCTATCAGGATCGTCCAAATAAGTATACCTACAATGCTTGTGAGAAATACTTTGCGGCTGAACCGCCGGTAACAAAGCAGCAGTATGGCTAAACTAAACGTAGTATAGCCTACAACCAGCCATTCTTCCAGCCGGTCTTTCAAATTTTTTGTTGTTAGATGGCAGTCATCAATCAAACGGAAAGTTTCCCTCAATTCTTCTCTTTTTAGGTAGAAAGGGTTTGGTATTTCGTAGCCATTCTCGTTGCTAAACTGGCTGTACGCAACTTCCATATTTACCGAAAACACGGAATCGGAAAACACATCCCGAAGCGTACTATCTGCATCAAGCTGGTATCCGATGCCATATTTCTTCAGTATTGGTAATAAAGATTGCAGTGCAACCCGTACCGAATCTTTACGGCCCTCTTGCAGCCAACGCCGGTTCCTATCGCTTACCGCTTCTTCTGCCATTACACTAGCTGCCGAAACGTTTATTTCATTTTTGCAATAATGCAGGTAGCTGAAAGCATCCGGACGGCGCAGGGCTGCTTTTGTTTTAGCTCTTTGCTGGTTCACGCTGGAAGGTGTATTATCATCTACACCATTCACAGAGGTTTCAGCAGTATCCATACTACTTATTTCTATCTGCTGATCGTTGTATCGTTCTCTCTTACTTTTTTCTTCGCAACTATTCAGTATAAAATAAGCAGCCTTTTCGTAAGGCAGGTACACTGCCGCTACATTTACAGCATTTGCTTCCTGCAACAGTTGCTCTTGATTAGTGAAGCTGCGAACCTTGGTGCGTACGCCCCATTGAAACGATAGAAAATACGTAATGCTGGTGCCAATCAGAAAAAAGATAATGATGAACTCTTTGGCCAGCCACCATTTGCCAATGCGGTAAAAGTTTTTGAATGCATTATTACGCAGGTAAAATACACACCATACGATGAGCATCAGCAGGCCGCACAAAACGGAAAAAGTGTATAAACCAAAGCCACCTACACTACTTATAGTATAATAATCAGCAATAGTACCGGCAAAAATGGAACTGAAGCCACCCGCAAAAAAGCAGAGGTGTAAGAATAAATTTACTGCCGTCATCCACAGCAGGCGGGTATTCCAAACCAGTGGGTAATGGGTAAGCAGATAATTATTAATACGCTGGATCATGGGTAAAAAAGGATAAGGGTTTATGCATCGAAGAACCGGCGGGAAGAAGCTGAAATATCCCGGATATATTTGATTGGCAAGCCTGCTTCGCCGAGTAGGCGTAGTACGGTGGCAAAAGGTATTTCGGCATCGAAATACATAATGTATACGCCACCGTTGAACGATAGTTTTTGCAGATGATGTTGCTCAAATAAAGTTTGCAGTGCTTCCCGGCTGGCACCGGTTTCCAGTTCCACCGTAAGGCCTACAGGTGCTGTAGCGGCAGCAGTGGTAGTGGCAGCATTGTGCTGGTATTTAGGTACGCCTTTTTGCAAAAAAATTACCTGGTGCGATACTTTTTCTACTTCGTACAACTGCTGCGAACTGAGTATGATACTAAGCGGTGCCGAGTGCGACCGAGCCAGGTAACGCAGGTCTTCCAGAATAATTTGTTGGGCCAGCATATCCAGGTTGGCCAGGGGTTCGTCCAGCAATAAAATCTGCGGCTTACGAATAAGGGTGCGGGCCAGTTCAAAACGCATTTTGTAGCCAGATGAGATGCGGCTCCAGTTGTAGGTTCTGTATTGCCGCAAGCCCATTCGGGCAATAATGATTTCGGCCCACAACCGGTTTTCTTTGTCTTTATAGCCGGTGAAGGTGCTGGCAAACTGCAGGTTTTCCATTAGCCCGCCATACCATTGCTGCGGCCGCTGCGGAATAAAGGCCAGCGCCGTTTTTACCTCATAAAAAGAAGAACTGTTTGATTGATTAACCTGGTAATGAATGGTGCCGCCATCAGGGAGTAATTCGCCATGGAGTAAACGCAGCAGCGTAGTTTTGCCGTTGCCGTTCTCCCCTACCAGGCCAATAATTTCGGCTGGCCGTAGCTGCACATCCGTTGGCGACAGGCTGAATTTTCCGTGGGCATAACGCTTGGTTACATTATCTGCCGAAAGCCGTATTGTATCCAGCGGCTGCTCTTTGCCACTGTAGCCATTGGCCATCACTTGCAACAACGCATTTACGTTGGCCGTCAGTTCTCCCCTATTGGTAGCATCCGTTACGGTATCGTACCAGTCGCAGAATTTGAGCGTTTCTTCGTACACGGCAAAGTTGCCGGTTTCTATGGCGGCATCCAGCAGGCGGCGGTAGCCTAAGTGCACATCACCCGCAGCAAAATAACCGGCTACCTCCTGCAACCGTTCATCAAAATAGGTCATAAGGCAAAGGATTGGGCACAAGATATCTAGAAACGGAGATGCAGCATGCAATCTTTTTTATATCTATAATCCCTTTGTTTTGGTACGTATCCCTTTACTGAAATGATCAAACTATTTAAATGTTTTGCCCAGAGTTGCCATAACAATTTGTGCAGACATAAACTATAGGAGAAAGTATCTTAATGCAATACAGTTAAAGTAACTCCTGAACGAACTGTTAATGATCGAGGAGGATTGACAGTAAGCGAATAGCAGGAAGCATTTGCGGTAACGGTAATTGTTGAGTTAATAATAACTGCTGAACTAGCATCGGGTACAACGCCGCCCGACCAGATGGAAGGATCGTTCCAATTGCCGTTTGCTACACTGGTAAAGCCTACTAACGTATTGCCGTCAATCTTTGCTAAGAAGGCATCAGAAGGGCCACCACCGTACACATTTTGAAAACCGCCATAAGCGATACCATAATCGCCGGATGTTTGTCCGGCAATGTACACATTGCCGCTTCTGTCCACAGCGCAGGAATAACCTCTATCAAAGTACACGCCACCATAATAAGTACCCCAGAGCCGGCTACCGCTGCTGCTGAACTTTGCTAAAAACGCATCCCCTTTTTGAGTAATACTGCCGCCGGCATATGTGTTTTGGAAGCCACCGGAAGCAATGCCAGAAGCACTTTCTGTCCCACCGGCAATGTACACGTTGCCGCTGCTGTCTACGGCGCAGGCTTGGCTTTGATCATAAGTGACGCCACCATAATAGGTAGCCCAAATCCGGCTGCCGCTGCTGCTAAACTTTACTAAAAACGCATCCGCTTCGCCACCTCTTGTATTTTGAAAACCACCGGAAGCAATAACAGAATCACTTCTTGCAGCGCCGGATAAATACACATTGCCGCTCCCATCCACAGCACAGCAATTACCAACGTCAGGCTCCATGCCACCATAGTAGGTAGCCCAAAGCCTGTTACCGCTACTGTTGAACTTAACTAAGAACGCATCGTTATTAAAGCCCCCACCAAATGTGTTTTGAAAGCCGCCGGAAGCGATGCCAGAAGTGCTGGCTGTATAACCGGCAAGGTATACATTGCCACTGTTGTCCACAGCGCAGGATCGACCAAAATCCGAATCATTGCCGCCATAGTAGGTAGCCCAAAGCCTGTTGCCGCTGCTGCTGAACTTTACCAAAAATCCATCATCATACAAGCCGCCAAATGTATTTTGAAAGCCACCGGAAGCAATACCAGTCAGGCTTTCTGTAAAGCCTGCAAGGTACACATTGCCGCTACTGTCCATAGCGCAGGATTGGCCTGCATCTGTACCACTGCCACCATAATAAGTAGCCCAGATCCGGCTGCCACCGCTACTGAACTTTGCCAGGAATCCATCAGACTGGCCACCACCATATGTGTTTTGAAAACCGCCGGAGGCAATGCTGCTAGTGCTGGAAGTAGAGCCAGCCAGGTAAACATTGTTGCTACGGTCTACAATGCAGTAATTGCCGTATGTACCACCATTACTGCCATAATAGGTAGCCCAGATCCGGCTGCCACTGCTGCTAAACTTTACCAGCAACCCATCAAAAGTGCCGCTATATGTATTTTGAAAACCGCCGGAGGCGATGCCCGAGTTGCTGTATGTTTGTCCGGCGAGGTATACGTCGCCGCTGCTATCTACAGCGCAGGAATAACCATAGTCATAATCGTTGCCGCCATAAAAAGTAGACCAGGTTATGGTAGGGTCAATGGTCAACACCTTGCTTTTGTCGTAAGCGTTGGTGGCAAAACGAATGGTGCCGTCTACACTTTGCCTAAATGCCGTAGCTACTTCCGATCCCCCGCAATATGATACCGGTGCCGCTTCCCTTACTTCGCCTAAAGCAGTTGTCATTACTAGGCGGCCTTCTTTATCTATCTGTACGCTTTGTGCATCGCTTACTTTTAGCCGTATAAGGGCAGGGTCAGCACCAGGGTGAATCCTAAAATCATACTTCAAACCAGTAGTCTTCTTGCCAGCCCCAACTGCGGGGGTATAAATGATCCAGTCAATGCCGGGATATACATTTTCGTACACCAGCCGACCATAGGTATGTACATTGGTAATACCTGCCGGGCATTGCGGCAGGTAAAAGTTTTCGGTACCCGCATTTTGTTCTTCCTTATGCACTTTCGGAGTCGGGTTTGCGCCTTGCAGCGAAAGGGTAAAGCGGTACGTTTCAGTTTTTATTTGTTTGCACAGCTTCTCCTGCTTTTGATGGTCTTCTACCTGCCGGGCCTCCTGCTTGTAGCCATCGGGGAAGATGGTTTTTTCAAACTGATAGTTGATTCCTGTAGCCGTTAAAAACACTTTTGCGCCATTGCTGTGGGCAGTAAAAAGGACGTCGGGGCACAGATTGCCCTTGGCATTGACCACCTGCCCCTGGTTTTCGGTAAACAACAGCGGTGCATTGTTGAGTTTATTACTATAGGCAGCGGCGGCCGGGAGCAAAGATTTATCTCTGCTTTGTGCAACTATAAAAGCTGCAGGGCAACAAATAATTAGCAGGCAGAGTATAAAGAACTTTTGTTTCCGGATAGGGAGTAATCTTTTTTTCATATTCAGGCAGTTTTTAATAGTCAGTTTTAAAAGGGTAATTAGCTGTAAACCACTACTTCAAATACTTTAAGACGAAAGATAATTTGTTTTTTTCAGGTTGCAAAGCTTTGTAATTGTACAGTTTGGATATTCGCCAGGCGACCTATAATGGTTAATATCATTTGAGGGTGAAATAACTGTAAGGTTTTTCCATTCAACATTGCTACCGGAGTTTGTGAGTAAATATGTAGGGCTAAGAGAGAAAACATGATTATTTTCCGATTGCCTACTTTTATTGCCCTTAAATCAAACACTGCATGCATTCTATTCTACCCTTTCTATTAGCTATGATGGTAGCCATCATACTCCTGGAAATGCTGGCTACTAAAATGAAAGTAGCTTATCCCGTGCTGTTGGTAGTAGCCGGTTTGCTTATCAGCTTTATACCTGGCTTGCCAGCGCTACACATCAATCCTGACCTGATTTTTTTCATCTTTCTGCCACCGCTGTTGTTTGAAGCAGCCTGGTCTATTTCATTTAAAGAAATGAAACGCTGGTGGCGTATCATTAGCAGCTTTGCTTTTTTAGTGGTGTTTTTTACCGCTTTTTCGGTAGCCATGCTTACTCAGTATTTTATACCCGGGTTTACGCTGGCTTTGGGGTTTTTACTGGGCGGTATTGTATCGCCGCCGGATGCGGTGAGTACCGGGGCTATTACCAAGTTTGTAAGTATTCCAAGAACTACCAGCGCCATTTTACAAGGAGAAAGTTTGCTGAATGATGCTTCGTCGCTCATCATTTTTCGGTTTGCTTTAATTGCAGTAG
>CAXTDG010000116.1:0-9973 GCA_964242675.1 uncultured Chitinophagaceae bacterium | reverse complement strand
ATGTAAGGGAAAACACCCCATTGCGGCACCAGTTCATTTGCTGGCTGCGGCTGCTGGTAGCCGTTATGTTGGCCGAACCGGTAGCCATGGTAATGGTGCTATTGGTAGTGGTAACTAAGCAAATATTGCCGGGCTTGCCCCAGCTAGCCAGGTAGGTTTCGGTAAGACTGGCACAGTCCAACAGCACAAATTGTTCGGTAAAATCCAAGAATTCACCATTGCACATTAAACCATCGCCACCTGGCAGGTCGGCACCGGTAATTTTGTAAAAAGAAGTATCGCCGCTGGTGCTAAAAGGCATAAGGGCTGCCCCTCCCAACTGAACAACACCTCCGCTTAAAGAAGCGGGCCGTTTTACCACCAGGCGTAGCGTATCTATACAGCCATTGCCCCCATTGGTAATGCGAAAATTGCGGGTGTACTGCTGGTTGATAACGGCATTGGCAATGGTGGAAGGGCCAGTTTGCGTAAGGGCTGGGGCAAAAATGTTGTAGGTATTGGTACTACTATTGGCCTCACTTGCCGTACCGCAGGCACCGGTTACATATACACTATCTTTACCACTACTGCTAGTGCCACAGTTGGCTACCCGGTTAATGGTAAACGTAAGATCGCCGGCACCACTTACGGCGCTTACGGCAAAAGCAGGTCGCCGCAGATTGCTGATACCGCTTTCCCCAATAGTGGTAACGGAAGTGCCACCCGTACCGGTTGTTTTGGTTATGCTGCCCATTACGTACTCTACATCGGCAGGCAGGGCAATGGTAACTGTGCCACCGCTACAAGCTGCGGAGTAAGTAAGCCGCACCGTGAGGGCACTGCTGAAGTAGCCACGGGTAAGTGCCCCTGCGGCAGCGCCGGAAGGGTAAGAAATACTAACTGATTGTGCCTGACTGGTACCATAAGTCAGGGCCAAAAAGCAACACAAAAAAAACGACTTCAATGGTCCGGTACGGAGGTGCAAGGGATTCATAGAATTGAATAGAAATAGATGGATAGATTGGAAATAGCACAAACATTTGCTACCAGCATTGCAGGATGCCAGCAGATAAGCGTTTACAGAAAATCAGAATTCAATCATCAACCTGAAATCAGGATGAGACTTTGCCAGAAGCACTAGCAACAAAATGAAACAAGAACAAATAATGAATGCAGGGATTTAAATTTCTCATGAGAATATTGATTAAATATAAAGTAACTATTGCAGAAAATCAGGAAGTTTGAGTAGTAGGGTTGGTAAAATAACGTTAGAAGGATAAATAAATTTCAATAATCAGCTTTGTAAATGATTTTTTTGTGTGCAAACGATGTCGGTGACCCCTTTTTTCTATAGTACGAGGCAAAACAGCATTTTGTGCATAACAAATTCTCCTTTGAACCATTTATTCAACCGGCTTTCTACTAGTTAATAATCTATCTTCACAAAAAGAATAACTGTTAGGAATAGTTCTTATCAGGGATATTTATTTGAGAATTTTAATTCAGTATCAGTTGGTGTTCTGTTCTTTCTATCAGCTTGGTCAAAGCATTAATATCTGCCTTTAATTCTTCGGTAGATTCGTGCAGCTTTACTACTTCTCCAGATTCATCATTTACATCTACCAAGTACTGCTGCACTCAATAATGATGTGCAATTTCGACTGAGCTAAAAGGTCGAAGGAGTTGCAGGATATCATTGATTCTATTGAGTCTCCCAAAAAGAGCTTTATTAATTCTTTCCAATAAAAGCATTTTTGAATACAAAATGTTAATGAGCTCGTTTCTAATACTATCCTTATGTTAAGGCACGCCGTTTGAGTTTGCCCCGCTCGTATGAACCGATTGACGTGGCTTCGATATACCACACATGCCCCAAGTGAAAGTGGAATGTATGTAGTAACAGTAGAGATGAGTACTGCATACGGCTTAAGAATATATAACGATCTGGCATATTACAAAAGCGAAACTGCCCGATGGTTTGCCTATAATTCTGCCCAAAACATAATACTCACTGAGAAGGACTTAAGCCGAAATATTCTTACCTTTTTAGATGTGGTGATAGAAGTACATAAATAGTCTTAATGCTTGCTATGAATGTAGCCAGATGGCAATGGTGCACTGTTCTTTATATCTACACGCAATAGGTTCTCATGAGAAAGTTTTTCTAGTGGTATTTCACAAAGATGAAGCCTTGCCTGCTGCTGCACCCAGTAGGGCGCCGTATCAATATAATTTTCAATCCCATCTTTGTCGTAGGCAAAACTACTTTGAGTACAATGTGCACTTACCGAATGTACACACATATGTACCAGCATAGCTGCCAGCGCATCGGCGGTACACTTGCCTGTTATATTCAAATTAACCCAAAGAACTTTAGGATATTTTACAACAAAACGCCCGCCCGAAACTATATTTATTTTACATTCCCTTAATGAGAGTTGTAAAGTAGAAGCTTCCATTAAATCTGCCACTACTGTTGGAGATAAGACTGCGGGAATGCAATTGGCAAATGGGGTGATACGAGCCTTAATGATTTCATAGAGTTTGGCATCACTTAATATGGCATTGGCTTTTTGTACAGCTTCCTTTAATTTAGGCGTAGTATTAGGATAAGAAATTTTAACAGGCATAAATGCAGTAGTTAGATTTTACAAATATTCTTTATTAGCTGAAAATTACTCCGACTTTATCTGTTAGTACTACGCTTATAAATATAAAATCCAATCTCCGTATCTTCCTTTGTTTCCGGGTGTTTTTCCAGCTATTAGCGCTTCCAAGTAGTTTCATTCAAACCAGCAGCTTATTTTGACTCGGCTCATGCACTTAACGAATTAATCTAAAACTGTTATTCTCAACTTGCAATATACTGGTAACCATAAACTTACTCAGCCCCTCCACGTAAGCTAATAATCAGATCCAACTATGGCAAATACTTCTCTGCCGGTTATCTTTTGGTTTTGAATCAATTGAGTTGCTACAGTTTCAATACGGTGCCAGGTCTCTGCAACAAGTTTCTTTGTGTGTTCCAGGCATTCGTTGAGAAAACTGTCCAGTTCTGGTCCAGGGTCCATGTAAGCCATACCGTAATCTCCAATCTGCTCAAAGTCTTGTGCAGCACCTTCAGTATTGTCAATGCCTGTGTGCAATTGAGCAGCATAGGCAGCATATAAGATGTAAATCTCAAATTTTACCTTTCTTTCTAAAGTGATGGCGCTATAGCGTCTGCCGGCGTAAGTACCTTTAAGCTGTTCGACCAATTTACTCTTAAACTTCCAACACATCATACGGCCTGCCACATTACCGTAAGGACGGATGGAAACATCCTTAAATTTGATACCATGGTAAGCTGCTATAACAGCATGTCCAGCTTCATGTATTGCCGTTTGGTAAAGTGGGTTGCCGGTAGGTTCCTTTACAGCTTGGTTACCTGCAATCTGCTTTTGATTTACAGCTTTTGGATTGTCAACCAAAAGAACCCAGTTTTTCAATGGTGATCTGCTGTGGAGCGGTGTCTGATCTTTTTCTTCCAGCAGTTTGATAATGGTTCTCTGTAGTTCGATAACAGTATTTCTTAGGCCTAAAACCTCTTGGCGTAGTCTGATATTTTCTGCTTCAAGAGAATCCATATAAAAAAATTTTTGATTTATTGCTACTTAACTTAATAAGATAATCGTTATCTCGATAAAATTGGTACAGCCTTACTTATTAATCTCTAGGCTTGCTACTAATCCCTGATAGACATTACTACAGTGGGTAATCACTCAACTCAATGTATTTGATCTCTTTCTTTAGCTTCTGAAACTCTTGTGTGCTTCTTAACCAGTTCTTGAAGTTGAAACCCTGTGTCGTGCTTTTCTCCCGCTCCGCCGACTGTTCGTAGTTCTGCTCCAGGCACTTGGTCACCAGCTTGTGTATACTACTGAACCACTCCTCAATGAAGTTGTCTTGTTTAGTAAAGATGGATCCGTTCGCTATCTTTTTGAATAGGGTCGGTAGTTCCTCTGCATAGTTGTTGTTTAAAATATAGCCGTATAGATAGAGGAAATGACATTTGGCCAGGGTGGACTGGTACAACGTTGTGTTCTCCCCTCCCTTCGCTTTGTATTCCTTGGATAGCTGCGTTAACTTCTTTTCGATGTGGGTCCAGATAAAGAAAACACTTATTGTTTTCACTAATCGGGCTTCGTTGTAGTGCTCCAGTTCGTTACCATTGTCGCCAAAGATGCGCCAGTACATTCCGTTCTGCTCGTCTGTATCAAAGAAGTACTTAGAGCCTTTGTACACCAGCAGAGGATCATGATCAAAACATATAAGGCCCTGGACAGCGCATCTATAGGAATGTGTAGCTGCTCCTTGCTTTTGGCTATCTTGATTCGCTTACGCTGCAAAACAATATTGCGGTAAGGAGAAGTGTACTTATACTTATAATCCTTGAGCTTCTTTTCCAGCCAGATTTGTATCTCGTCGTTGGAGCGGAAGTCGCTGGCTTTGATGATGGTCTAGCTATTGTTGTAGGTAACGATTCGTTTATTCAGCCCTTTTTCCTTTTTGTAGTCTTCTGCTTTAGTAACTCTTAGTAGCACTCTTACCTTGCTCAATTGGCCGCTGTAGCTGTCCTTGAACTTACCAATGGTAGTAGTCGTTTGAGCGCCGTTAATGATCTGGAAGTTGGTGCATTTGAATTGCGTGATGATACCCCGCTGGTTTTGAACTGCTTGGAAGTCGGTGCAAATGGCTGAGATACCATTGTTGTAGAAGTAAAACTTCTCCGGCTCTGTTTGAATGGTTTCTTTGATCTTCTTGTTGATGGGGTTCTCTCCTAAAAAGCCCCTAATGTCATAATTGAATAAGGACGACTTATGCTGGCGCCACAAAGACTTAAGCGTATTGCCGGAGATAGTACAAATAATGGTTTTGTAATTGGTGTTCTCGTTGACTACGTTGGTTAGGTCCAGGTACGCCTGCCGGTTCTCTCCAATGAAGGTATCCTGTAACGTTTCTACCTGAACAGATACTTCGCTTGAAATCACTCCGTTTTCAGAAGTGACGATACGGTAATCTTCTTTTAACTCTGAAAAGCTTTTTAGTTCAAAGGAGTAATGATCCCATTTTTCTTCTACGCTCTTTTTTAAAAGGTTGAACTCGTCCCGCATAGCATCGGTATCTGCCATGCGCCCGTTAGTGATAAAGTAAAACTGTACGGGGCTATGAGCGTCGAAGTTACGAAGCACATCCTTGAGTGTTGCATTGGCATTGTTTTCAAAATAAGCCTCATCTAACAGCCGGTGCGGGATATTGAAGAAACCAGGATGCAACAGACTAAGACCAATTACTTGCAAATGCTGGACGCTGCGGAGGCCAACGCTGCCTTCTACTATGACAAGCCTGTAGTTGATAGTCAGCGTAATGTTAGCCCCTACAAACGCAAATAAGGCAATGCCAGCGAAATCTCTCAGCAACTTGGCAACACTTCACTATTGAAAGAAGTGGCCAGCCTCTACTACATCAATGCAGAACTAATAGAGCAAACCATCTGGTTAAAGTAAGCTTTCACGGATCGTAAAGCAAGACTGTACCGCCCATCCGCTGCGGCTGCTTAGTCAACTAAAAAGCAGTGGCCTAACCGCTACTCATTACCATCTTATTTTAAAACCAGTTAATACTTGTTACTATGTCTAAAGTTAAAGCACTTCCCAAAAAAGCTACCTCAAAGAAAGTCGCACCCAGCAAAAAGCTGGAAGCAAAGGTTAGAGCCGTGAACCAAAAAATTGAAGATGAAAGAATAGCGGCGCTTCGGGTCGAACAAAAAAGAACTGAGATAAATCGTGAAGCTAGTAAGGTTATTCACCGCTACCGGAAAACCTTGGCTACTACGATAAGCAAGGCGTTAAGCATAAACTACACCGTTTATTGAGCATCAGC
The DNA here is from genome assembly GCA_964242675.1 of uncultured Chitinophagaceae bacterium. Classification (GTDB taxonomy): domain Bacteria; phylum Bacteroidota; class Bacteroidia; order Chitinophagales; family Chitinophagaceae; genus JAZKFT01. The sequence continues at coordinate 4,072 of CAXTDG010000116.1, read as the reverse complement.
CGTGAAGAAAACAAGCGTATTAACGAAGAAGGGCTTGTATTCAATTTCTCAGAGGCTGGACACTTTGCCAACCTTTTCAAAGTGCTCGTTGAGTTCTTTTTAGATGGTAAAGCAGCAAAGCGTTTTGAGAAGAAATGTAAAGGCAAGGTTGACGACTTACCGAGTAGAATGCTACGGCTCAAAGCGTTTTTGAGAGCTTAAACAACAATCCGGTAGAATCAGAATTCGTGTTGATGGATTTGGAGCCCTGGCAGGGATTTACCGAAACAGAAGCAACACATTTACTTGTAAAGTATCAAAAACTACGTGCGGAACAAATGGCAGCAGCTAACGCCTAAAGACAAATATAAAACAAACGGCAGCTACTGTACCCAGTGGCTGCTTTTATCAATCAACTTTTCAACTATCCTTTTATGAACACAGTATTTGGCCAACCCGGTTCTAAAAATTTCATAGTAAGCATTGCAGGTAAATTTTCCGTAGCCGATTTGCAGGCAGAAATAAATACTTGGCTTAGTGAACGCAACAAAGAAAAGCCTGCACCACAAGCAGAAGTAAAGCAAGTGCTGGACAATGGCAATATTAGCCAGGATCAGGCCTTGCAGGCATTGGAGTTGCTGGAAGCCTACAGCGATACCGCAGCCACTTTTGCTGCTTCATACCTTAGCCACTTACGAAGATGAAAACCGCCAAATAAAAGACGGCTTCAGAGATATACATAGTTTCTTCTTTACGATTATCGGCTTCTTTCTCATTCCCAAAAATGCAAAGCGTTTTATCGAATTCAGCGGCGGCAGCGGTGGACTATCCACCACTTTACCAAGTTTGCTGCAATGCTTTGAAGACCTAGCTAGTAGCAATATGGCGGCGGCCTTGATTGAGCACCAGCTATACCGCAAGAACGGCCTGCATGTTAGAATCAAGCATCATAATGAAGTGATGCTTAGATATGCCCCCCTTCTAGAAGGCTACAAAGCCCGGCATAGAGCCGCCCAAGGAATTGTCCAAAATCAAAAGTAACAACCTGCAGCCAGGGTAGTTGCTCCGGCTGCTTTTAAACTACTAGTATGAAATTATAGCAGGATTGGTAAGCGTAATATAGTTGGTTACAAGATCAAGTTTTTGGTGAAAACAAAGAGGCCTGCCGCTGATTGTGGCGGGCTTTTCTATGCAAACCTTTTTTTCTTTATATTATTTTTACAATATTTTTGCGACATTATCCAGTATCCTAAAACAGTTAAAATGCCATTCCCCAACGCCAGAACCCATTTAGTGGTTGACAGAACCCTTAAAGAGGGCACAGAAGCTTTCAAAACAGCCCTGAAAACAGAAGTAGATAAGTACCTCTCCGAAATAGGTAAGCACTGCTCGGACGATGAGTTCGATGCTGCTTTTTCCAAGATAGAAAATTATCGTTTTCATCTATGTGGTTTCCGGTTCACTTATTACAGAGGCTAAGCATTGTATATTCGTACTACCTAGTCACAGCCAGGTGGCACTAGCGAAAGAAAGGATGCCCTTCGAGTAATCGGGGGCATTTTGTTTGTCATTTTCTACCATCAGAGTGCATTTTTTGCGCAATGACTTAGTCCTCACTTTATGATAAAAATGGCTTGGAATTCATTTTTTAGGGCTGCTTTGGGTTAGCGAATACAAAAAAGCCCACCGTGTGATGGTAGGCAGGAAAAAATGTTGAAACGAAAAGGTTGGTGATCTTAGGCTGGTTGCCGTTTGAGGAAAAAACTTACAAGATTGCTGCCAAAAACAAAGATGCCCACCGTAACTAGCGGTGAGCAATCGCTTTCCTTAAACAGAACCTTTCAAGTTCTGGTAGGCAAATTACAAACATTTGTATAAAAACACATTAAAAAAGAGCCCACCGTATATGCGGCAGGCTGGTCAATTTAAACTAATATCCTTTATAAGAAGGAGGCCGTAAATGTAGAAAAAAAATGCCCGCCGTATATGCGGCGGGCCGGTCATTTTTTCACGAAACTAAACTCTAAGAATAACTATATACGCTGGCCGGGTAGGCATTATTGCGCTACCAACTGCAAGGGCGGCGTTTCCAGCAGAAACTTTTCATTATCATCAAGCCACTTTTTTAGCAGCAGGCACCAGGTGCATACGTGGCTAAATCATTCTTCAAAAGGTACACTGGCGGGGCTAAGCAGGCGGTAAATACGCCGGGCGGGCACAGCAAAATGCTGTTCATGAACTATTACGGGGAATAGTTCTTTTTCGTTCTGTTTGGGCATTTCGAAAAAAGATATGGCCATCCCCCTGTGGCCCAAACAGAACTACTTTCATAGCAGAGTCAACCGGAGTTACCGGTTCACAGGGGGGATGGCCTTTAATGAATAAAAGTAATTGGAGATTCAAAATAATTCTGTTTGGGACGGCTAAAGTAGGGAAGATTTGGAGAGAGGCAAACTTTTGTGATCCTCCTCCCTTTTGCTTTTTTTTGCTCCATTTTCTAAAAGCCAACAATTAATTGCACTATAGTTCACCCCTATTGAGCATATCTTAACCTATGTCCGATATATCTTATTTGCCTACTGGTTTACAAGAAAGTGAACTGGATATGTTTGCAGCCGTGCTATCGGCCACCAGTACCGGTGTTGTAATTACTGATCACCTACAGCCTGATGACCCTATTATTTATTGTAACAAAGCATTTGAAGACCTTACTGGCTACAACACTGACCAGATCATTGGCCATAATTGTCGCTTTTTGCAAGGCAATGACCGTAACCAACTGGCAAGGGAGCAGGTACGTACTGCTGTAAAGGAGCATAGAAGTATCCGGGTAGAATTGAGAAATTACCGGGCGGATGGTAAATTGTTTTGGAACGATTTAATCCTTTCACCCGTAAAAGATAAAGAGGGAAAAGTTACTCACTTTGTAGGAATACAAACCGACATCACCGAAAAAAAACAGGCTGAAGCGGCGCTACGTGCAGAACGAGAACAAATTGAGCGGCGAGTAGCACAGCGTACTAGTAAGCTACAGTACAGTGAAGAATATTTGTCTGGTATTGTACAAACCATTCGGGAAAGCTTGCTTGTACTAGATAAGGATTTTACTGTAATCAGTGCCAATCCGCATTTTTACAATACTTTCAAAGTAAGCCCCGGTGAAACAGTTGGTACGCTGTTGTTTGATCTGGGAAATAAACAATGGAATATTCCTGCTTTACGTGAGTTGCTAGAAAAAGTATTACCGCATAGTAATCCCTTCGAAGGCTTTGAAGTAAGTGCTGATTTTCCTCATATAGGCTATAGAAATATGATGGTAAATGCCTACCAGGTACAGAATGAAGGTGACTATAAAGACCGCATACTACTTGCTTTTGAAGATGTAACAGAGCGTAAAACTACCGACAGGCGTAAAGACGATTTTTTGGGTATTGCCAGTCATGAACTCAAAACACCTCTTACAAGTATAAAGGCTTACTTACAAATACTGTTGGAAAAGATATCTGCCGAAATACCGCCAGAGATGGTTAGTATTTTGAAAAAAGCAGAGAACTACACTAATAAATTGAATGACCTGATAACAGACTTACTGGATGTATCAAAAATACAATCCGGTAAATTGGAAATCAGAAAGCAGCATTTTGATTTTGACCAAATGGTAACTGGTGTCGTAGAATCTTTCCAGGCATCTACCAAAACGCATACTATAACGCTTACGGGCAATAGCCGTAGTCAGTGCATGGGCGATGATCACCGGTTAGAGCAAGTAGTAAGCAACCTGCTTACTAATGCTATCAAATACTCTCCACAAGGTAAAGAGGTACAAGTACATATAGGGCGAGTAAATAAATACCTAAAAGTATTAGTAACAGACATGGGCGTTGGGGTGGCTAAAAAAGACCATAAAGACATTTTCGAGCGTTTTTTCAGGGTGGATGAAATACAGAAGTCATTTCCTGGATTGGGTGTAGGCTTATATGTGTGTGACCAAATTATAAAACAACATGGTGGCACCCTATGGGTAGAAAGCGAATTGGGAAGTGGTTCTACATTTAGTTTTACAGTTCCCATTAATTAATGCTCTCTCTTGCCC
>CAXTDG010000115.1:0-9977 GCA_964242675.1 uncultured Chitinophagaceae bacterium | reverse complement strand
CACTTACAACACACTTACTCTATCACCATTAGCTTCTATTCTTTGGTAAATAATTTTTAGAATTTGAAAGGCAGCCATTATAAATAGCAAGAGCCGTTTATGATGGCTGCCTTTTTTTAAAACTGTTTTTATGAAATTGAAAATTACTTTACTTGTACTGCTGTTTGCCGGATTGACGGGCACCGCCCCATCAGCAAAAGCCCAGTCGCAGCTTGATCTGCTTACACAAAAAGCGCTGTACGATACCATTGCCCACATGGATAGTGTTTTGTTCAACGCCTTCAACCATCATAGCCCCGCCAACTTAGCACTCATCAAAACGCTTTTTACCAAAGACCTGGAATTTTACCACGACAAAACCGGCCTTACTAACTACGATTACAATATGGATTTCTTTACCAGAACGCTTAATGGCAATATGGATCTGGTAAGGACTTTGGTTCCTGGCTCTATGGAAGTGTACCCTATTAAAGGCTATGGTGCGATACAACTTGCTTCGCACCGGTTTTGCCATACCGAAAACGGGAAACAAGATTGCGGCACGTTCAAGTTTGTGCATATCTGGAAATACGCTGATGGCAAATGGCAGATTGCCCGGATAGTAAGCTATGACCATTAAGTAAAAACAAATAATGGCAACCTCCTTTTACATTATTCAAGCGATCCCTGCTGGTGCAGAATTTTAAATCGCACAAACAGATCTTCGCTGTACCAGTTTTCGGTATGGGTTTTCTTTACCACTTCGGCATGTTCGGGTAATTTGTAAGCAAACTGCCGCATGGCTTCTTTGCTTTGCCAGATGCTGAAAGTAGCCTGCTGTATGTACGGAACTTCGCCAATACCATAGGAGGTAATGAAGCCTTCTGCCCCCGCCATACGCTGGGCCACCGCTCCTACATGGCTCCAGAAGCGGTCCAGTTTTTTACGACGAATAGTAGCCCGTGTAAGCACAGCAATTTCGCCTTCGTAATCTGTTTTGCGGGGTAATTCGCCAAAGGGTTTTTTGCCACTCCACAGGCCGTGGCCTTCTATTGGTTGCAGCAGGTAAGTAATGGTTTTGCAGCGAAACAGTTTCCAATAAGCTGTAATAAAAGAGCCATATAGTTTAGCCGGCAATGTTTCGCTGGATAAATTTTCCGGTAGGTTGCCTACTTGAAAAATAGCCCATTGCTGCCAGTCGGGCCGCTTATCGAAAGTGCCGTTTTTGCCACTACCCATTAATTTGTAAAAAGAAATTTTTCTGTTGATCCAGAGTGGGAAACGAAACAATGCCATACTCAATACCGCAAAAGGCACGGCCCAGGCCGGGTAACGTACAACGGTAAGAGAAGAATTGTGTCGTGAATCGTGAATCGTCAATTGTGAAGGGTTTATAACAAACAAGTTTTTGTCTTTTCTCCGCCATCTGGCTTAATTCAATTACTGACCACTGACTAACTGACAACTGACCAACTATTTGCCTGGCATAAAAATGATATCACCATACAATGCCTGGTCGGGACTTAACAATGGCAGCAGGCTGTTTTTATCTACATAAAAAGGATGGTAGGCCAACTCATCAAATAACCGCAGGAGTTGCTTTTTGTTGTCGCCGTCGGTTTCTAATTGTACGATGGGCCGATGTTTTTCCAGCAATGGCCGCATTAGCGGAATCACCGGAATTTCGTAGCCTTCGATATCGCATTTGATGTAGTCGATGCGATCTAAGTTGCCAAACAATTGCATAGGCACTTTCATCTGTACCTGGTGGGTTTCGCTGGCAGCCAATTGCGAAGCTTCTTCTTTTTTTAGTACCCGCATTAGTCCGTGGCGATGCTTATCGGCGGAGGGAATGCCCATTGGAATGGTTGCTTCCTGCTCGCCTAAGGCGTAGGGCAGCACGGCTACATTGCGGCAGCAGCCTGCAATGTTTTTCTCCAGCACCTGCCGGTACATGGCAACTGGTTCTACGGTCAGCACCTTACCTTCTGACCCAACTAACTGGCTAAAAATGCGGGTGAAGTAGCCGAGGTTTCCACCAATATCCAGCACGGTATCGCCGGGTTTGATGAGTTGTTTTACGTAGTAATGGTTATAGTAACTGGGATTGGTTTTGAGCCACCCTTTTTTGTAATACAGAAAAAACATACCGCTGGTAAGGCGCAGGTATAAGTGGTTGCCGAGTAGTCGCCGCAAAAGAGATTTTATGGTCTTCATGTGATTATTTCCGGGGGCCAAAGATGCTTGTATAATTTATTTTTCCGGGTTGCAACCGGAGCTATTCGTATTTAAGCCTTTCAGGCTTGGGGTTATGAATTTACCGCAGAGAATATAGAATTACTTGCTTCATTCTTCGCTTCAATGAAGTTCAATAGTAGTACAACACTTGAATGGTGCCAACGCCGTAAACGTTCAATGGATAAATAATAGCCTGGCTCAAAAAGAAAATGGTAAAAAGAATGCTACCCGTGATGCGAAACCCGGGGAGATGAAGTTTGAGTTTGTTTCGGTTTGTGAGAATACGAACCGGGGCGAAAGGGAGTTAAATAGCATTCTTTATTGACCATTCACCATTGACCATTCACTAAAATCATTTCATCCCCCCAATTACCTGCACTGCTTTTTTGAACGTGGGATCGTCTGCATTTTCAACTTCGTAATAGCCCTCTGTACGCCAGATTTGGCGGGCCAGCATGGCTTTGATCTGCTCAAGACTTTTAGCTTTTAGCTTCTCATTATTAGAGGGGATGTTGATGCTATCCTGGCTGGCATAGTTTACCAAACCAGCCCAGGTGCTTTCGGGCAGCGTGAAGCCTTTGTTGAAAGCTGCTGGTGTTTTGTATGTCTGCAAAGCGGCTTTATTTTGCTTGTACACCTGATAGGTATACGTGCTAATGGTACCGCTGTTGAACAGCCGGGAAGCATTGCCGGATAAGGTGTCGGCTTCGTACGCTACATATACCTCCGGCGAAATACCGCCGCCGCCATACACCTTGCGACCACCTGGTGTGGTATATACTTTTCCAACAGCATAGGCAGAGTCAATACCGGTACTATCGGTGTGGTGGAAACGGCTAAAAATTTCGCTGGTATAAGCCTTTCGGCCTTCGGCATACGAACGCTGGATGCTGCGGCCTAGCGGGGTGTAGTAGCGGGCTATTGTGAGGCGAAGGGCACCACCATCACTTAGTTGATATTGCTCCTGCACCAGCCCTTTGCCAAAGCTGCGCCGACCAATGATGGTAGCCCGGTCATTATCCTGCAAGGCCCCGGCCAGCACTTCGCTGGCACTGGCACTTAGTTCATCCATCATTACTACCAATGCTCCTTGTTCAAAAACTCCGGGTTTGGTGCTTTTATAATCACGGCGTTTTATTTTATCGCCTTCGGTGTAAGTTATCATCAGGCCGTCGTCCAAAAATTCGTCGGCGATATTGACGGCTGCATCCAATACGCCACCGCCATTGTTCCGCAGGTCGAGGATGAGTTTTGTAAGGCCTTGTTTCTTCAGGTCTTCCATGGCTTTCATGAATTCCTGGTAAGTAGTAATGGCAAATTTATTCAACCGGATATAGCCTATGCCAGGGGCCGCCATGTATGCCGCATCCAGCGAAGGAATAGCAACTACGCCTCTTTTGATATCGAAGTTGAGTAACTTGTTGTTGCGTAATAATACCAGCTTTACTGAAGCACCACCGGTTTGCATCAGTTCATGAATTCTATCAGATGGCAGGTTTCGGCCGGCAACGGCGGTATCGTTTATTTTCAGGATTTGATCACCAGTCTGCAAACCAACTTTGGCTGCAGGACCACCATCTACTACGTACATAATATTGGCCGTATCGCTAAATACCTGGTAATTGATACCAATGCCTTGCAGGCTTCCCCGTATTTCATTGTCAAGGTCGGCCACCCGCATTGGGGGAATGTAGACAGAGTGCGGATCCAGCTTGTCCAGCACTGCATCAATGGCTGCCCGGTTGAGGCTATCCATATTTTCCTTGTCAACGTATTTTTCTTTTACCAATTCCAACACTTCGTCGCTGGTGCCATTGATGCTGCTGGTAGATGATCGGCCACCCATGTTTTTCTGCAACTTGTACCCGACTATCATTCCCCATACCATTACCATTGCAAACAGCAGGCGCACCCATACCTGAAATCGTTTATTCGCCGTGTGTTTTACCCGTTTTAAAATGAGCGGACAAAAGTAGCGGATAGCGGGGAGAAGGATACATGAAAGGTTAGACTTGTATCAAACGGGCAAAAGGCAATTGGCAATCCTTGAAAACTCCAATTCATTTTGAAAATGATACTGACAGCCGCTTAGTTTGTTAAACTAAAACAGGCCACTGATCAGGTAGCCTGTTAAATGAAGTCTTAATTATTTAGTGAAGCAAAGTGAGTTGTCGTACCTGCAAACCACCACTGGATTGTACAGAAAGCTGCTGGCTTTGCTGTCTACCATTGCCTTCAAATTGTAGGGTGATTTCATTTGCACCGTTTTGCAATGGAATACGCACATAATGAATGAAGGCAGGCAGGCTTTGCCAGTTGCGGGTATCCGCTTTTTCGGTGGCAGTATTGAAAAGTGCCGTCAATAATTGAACGCCTGCACCAATGGCTTCTGCCTTGTCTTTATCTTTTTGTTCTTTCTTTTTTTCCTCAGCTGTTTTTTCCGATTCTTTCTTTTTGCTTTCATCTGGCATAGCGATGGATTTAGCAATGGCTCCGGCCGATTTCTCTGTAATTCTTTTTACTACCTGCCGGGTTAGTGCCTTCATAATTTCTTTGCCTTGCCGCTCCTGTAAGGTGGCATTTGCCAGTACGTTTACATCCAGACCTTTCTCGAAAGAATACGTATTACCATTAAGAAAAGCCGTGGCATCAGTATAAGTTGAGCGGGTGGTATTGTAAATGGGAAGCGTAATATTGAACAGGCTAGAAAGGATAGCAGGCGTATTGTTAATGCTTGTGTAGCAGGCGTTGTAGGCAGTAGCATCCAGATCGTAGCGCTGGCGGTTGCCAGTGTTGACGAAGTAATAATTATCATTATTGCCCAGCAATTGAAAAGCTGGGTTGGTTTCTCCTTTCACCGGTGCTTTACCGCTCTCCCAAAAAAGCACCAGTTCGCCATTAGTAGCGGCAGGTTGGTAAGTGGTGCCAAATACCTGTTCGTAAAAACTTACGTCGCTGGCAAAGCCTAGTTGGGTGGCAGTACGCAAAACATCTTGCTGTAATTGTGCTGGCATTGCTACACCGTATAACTCTTTATTATCCTTTTCCAGAAACAGGTTGGCTGCATTGCGGTAAGAAACAAAAGCATCGTTTAGCTGACCACCTTTCTCGAAAATAATGCCTTGTAGCATTAACGAAAAAGCATCGCTGCTATATTTGTTTACCTTACCGTTTTTAGTATCGCTCAACCGATTGTTTTCATTGCTGATGCGGCGGGCTTCGACCAATGCATTTTCGTTATCGCCTAATTGTAAATAATTAATGGCTTTATAAAAATGAACCAGGAAACGTTCAAAGTCTTCCCCCAGATAGGTTTCCATCATGGGATTGATGAGATTACTTTTGGCTACATCACCAGCAGTTTTGAAATGATCTTCCAGAAAGTAATCTGCCTGGTTCAGAAATACATTACTGGTATCGTACCAGCCGAGCAGGTTGGCGGTGCGGCCTTTTTCGGCGAGATATAAAAAGCGGTTACGATCTTTTTTAAGTAGTTTAATATCGTCCAATTCGTTGAAGGCTTTTTCGTACTGGCCGTTGTACAATTGATCCTCGTAGCGCTGCATCCGTTGGTTGTAAGTGGCGGAGCAGCTAGCCAGCAGCAATGTAATAGCAACAATGGCTATAAGGCATTTATGATTTCGATGGGTGGTAAAGCTAAACACGGCATAAGAGTATTTAAGGGTAAGGGTATCTAATACTGAATTATTTGTTTAAAACAAGAAGCCTGAAAGCACTGAATAAACTAGGCTTCCAGGCTTCTTTGAATAAAAACGATAGCTATGAGAAAGAGACGATCAAATTAGTTTTTGACAAATTTCGCAATCTTTTTATCGCCAATCCAAACCACTTCGTTGGTTTCAATATTGGTTAGTTCCAGGTCTACCTGGTAGTACACTTCTTTCTTGCGTTTCTGACTATCAACAATGGAGTTGATAGACCCGGTAAGAATGTAATCAGCGCCATTCTCCAGCCCAAATTTCTTCATGGTGCTTTGAGAAGCGTTGGTTTGCTGGTCAGCTTTTTCGGCACGGAGTTCTTCCCGTTTTTTGCCACCTTGCACCAAACCTACCATTTCCGATTTCAGAAACTCTCTTTCCACTTCTTTGGTAAAAGTTTCGGCTTCAATGTGCTCGTGACTTTTATTGTAAATAGTACCTATTACCACTACTGGTTTTTTGCCTTCCTTCTGTTGGTGGTTCAGTCGCCAATTGGCATTGATAATGCGGCTGGTCATTTCTTCGCTTACCAGGCGGCTGTCGGTATTGTTCCAGCGGCCGCTCAGGTCTATTTGTTCGTTAGGGTCTACACGGCTAACCTTATGGGCGCAGGAAGAAAAGATTAGTATGGATGAAGCCATTATCAGGCTGTAAAATGTACGTTTCATGTGATGCGGGTTTATTTATTGTTTTAAGAATTGTATTGTTAGAATAAAAATGACCACCAAAAGTTGGGGCGAAAACGATTGTAGTTATAGTTGCCTGCCCCATAGCGATTGCGATAATACCCATTAGAATTATAACCGTTGTAATAGATACCGCTGTTGAAGTGAGACTGATTATATCCACTGTATGGATAGTAGCCATAATCGTATTGGCTACGATTGAGGCGACGCTGCTGCCGGTTCAGGAAACGAATGTCTTTTCGCTCCTGTCGTAGTGCCATCCAATCGTAGGCCTGATAAGTGTTTTGAATGGTGGTAGATTGTGTGCTGAGCAGGCTGTCCCGCATGTTCATGTAACGGGTTCGGCTAATTTGAAAGTTGAGGTTTTGATTCGTTTCCTTTTGTGCAAAAAGAACTGTTGTTGTAAGCAAACAGAGTATTGGCAATAAAAGCTTTTTCATATACGAGGGTTTGTATGTTGTACGAATGAATACTCATGTAAGTTACATTTCATTGCATCTGATTTGTCAAAATATTGTCATAAGGCTACAACGGAACAATAAATTGCTATTGCAAATTTATAAACGGCTTTACATCTACCTTCTACAGTTTGTATGAATGCTTAATTACTTCTATAACATCCTATAAGTAGCGGATAAGCGGTAATGAACCAGATCATATTCACAAATAAGAGGAGCCTCCGATTAACCGGAAGCTCCTCTTAAAATTTGTAACAAAAAAATGTTTAGATGAATGGGTGTTACTCCTGCTGTATTATTTACCTGTAAACACAGCTTTCCTTTTCCCCATAAAAGCTGCTGCTCCCTCCTTGGCATCAGCCGTATCGAATAAGTCGCCAAAAATTTTTATTTCCTCTGAAAAACCTATTGGGTCGCCCATAGCAGCCATATTGGTCAGGGCAATAATTTTGCTGATTGCCAGCGGTGCTTTCGACGTAATTATATTTAAAAGATTGATTGTTTCGGTTAGCAGATTTTCAGGCGTAGTTACATAATTCACTAGTCCAATCTGCAATGCTTCTCCAGCGGTTATTGTAGCGCCGGTCATCATTAATTCTATTGCTTTTCCTTTACCTACTAATTGTGTAAGCCGCTGTGTGCCTCCATAGCCTGGTATCAAACCCAAGTTCACTTCGGGCTGGCCAAACTTTGCATTTTCTGATGCTAATCGAAAATGGCAGGCCATTGCCAGTTCACAACCACCGCCCAACGCAAAACCATTTACAGCTGCTACAATTGGTTTTGGGCAACCTTCAATCTTGCTGAATACGTTATCCTGTCCATGCTTTGCTAAAGCACTACCACCAGCTGCATCCAGCAACGAAAATTCGCTAATATCAGCACCTGCAACAAATGCTTTTGGACCGGCACCAGTGAGTATTGCAGCTTTTATTTCAGGATCCTTATACACTTCGTCTAATGCTGCGGATAAATCATTGATAATGTCTTTATTGAGTGCATTGAGTTTATCAGGGCGATTGATAGTGATAGTAAATATCCCGTTTGATAATTCAGTTAAAAGCGTTGAATACATAATTTACTTTTTAGTAAATAAACAGGTTTTTATTTGAGCAATTTGTCAATATCTTTTCCTGTTACATTACGTCCTGATGAATTTAACATGTATACCTTCTTCTTTCTTTTTACATCAAATACACTTATCCACTTTTCGCCGCCAGCTTCTACAAATTCGAATAGCAGGACACCGGTTTTATCTGTTTCAAATACCTTATACAACTCTTCATCGGTTGCTATCTTGTATTTATATGGATAAGCTGCAAATGGGTTTTCAGTTTTCTCAGTTTGTTTTAATGTAAACCCACTATGATTCACCATTAATTGCTTAGGAACATATAATGTGTTTTTGGCCAACAAACTACCTAATGCATCATCTTTCACATCCTGAACCATAGAAGCTCTTCTATTTCCGGAAATTTCGGTTTGGATGGCAGCAAGATGAGCATGTAGCAATGTGGGTGTCCAATTGAGATAATGACCTTTTTCGTATATCCGTTGCCTCACATCAGCGTCCTTTCCCGCTGCTGTAATAAAAGAATTAGGAGCGGGAGACAATTCAACACGACCTAATCCATAAAAATCTGCTTTACCTTTTTTATTTACGTCTTTAAGCAGACGAAGCGCAAGGTACTGATGGTTAAAAGTTGAATGACTAAAGTAAACTGTGTTGACTTCAATAAAAAAGAATGAGTATGAAGGGTCTGCATACTTATCTAAGTTTTTCCAACTATCGAAAATGAGAGGAGTTAATGTCCATCCAGACTGGATAGCCTGCTTAAATGAGTCTGCCGTTTGGCTTGTATAATCTGGCAAAAAAAATACTGTTTTGGTCCCTTTTAGTTGGGCTAAAACTGCCGGGTCAAACTCTTCCCAGGTACGCATCAGCGGGTCATTTTTAATTTGCATATTTCTCGAGGGGAAACAAGAAATAAGGCAAATTGAAATAAGTGAGAATAAAAATAAATAACGCTTCATACAGGGTTTAAATCTTTAAGAAATTGAATTGGTTATAGAAAATTACTTTCTTCTGCGTAACAAAAACGGAATGCAAAATTGCATTCCGTTTTAAAGTTTAAAATTTTTGATCGCTTATTTGTAAGCGTAAGCAAAACCTCTTTTCAGTGCCTGTGTTGTTGCAACGTTGTTTTTATCAGAGCTGATAAATACAAAAGGACAACCCAGTTTAGCAGCAGCCTGTTTCATTTTTTTCAATGCTTTTTTGTCGGCAGATGCAAAAGTTTGGTAGCTAAATAAACCAGAAGTTTTACCACTGATTTCGTCTTTCTTAGATAGGCCAACAGTTTGTTCTTTATCTTCAAGAACAATTACGTTTTCCCAATCGTCTTCGCTGCCTACAACGATTTTGTCTGTAATTTTTTCTGAACGGCCACTACCGTAAGTAATTTGTTTAACAGCGTACTTGCTGATCACTTGTTCAGCTGTTTCGCCTACATAGGTATAAGTAATTGTATACTCACCTACCCGTACGATTTTAGCGTCAACTGTTTCGCCATTGTGTTTCATCAGTTTGTCGGGAGTGTCGGCAGCAAAGGTGGCTACACTCATCATGGCCAAAGCCAGGAATGCAATTAGTTTTTTCATTGTTTAGGTTGATTAAGCAACGAAAATAGCGGACGGGTTTGATATATTTTCAATTACAATAACTTTTTTTTACAAACATTGATTGCCGGTTGTAATAACGGTTGAATGGTGATAATTAAACTTGTATAAAATCAGGCAAGCGACGCTGCTATTTTTTCCAATGCAGCCTCTTCACAAACTTGCCGTTCTATCTTTTTCGAAATTTTATCGGTATGCCAACGCACCAGGCGTAGCAC
>CAXTDG010000114.1:0-10001 GCA_964242675.1 uncultured Chitinophagaceae bacterium | reverse complement strand
CTGATGCAATACATTGCCCGCCCTTTAGCTACAAGCCTAGAAGATACACACCACCTCAATGAAAAAGTAGATACCTGCATTAATAACAATGAATCTATTAACTGGGCCATTGTAATGCCACCCGATGATACCCTAATTGGAACCATTGGTTTTGTACGCACAAAACTGGAACACCACCGGGCAGAAGTTGGCTATATGATAGGAGTCGCCTGGCAAGGCAAAGGAATTATGAGTGAAGCGCTGAAAGCAGTTGTAAAATACGGCTTTAATGAGCTGAACCTCCACTCTATTGAAGGGGTCATTGCACCGGAAAACCTTGCCTCGGCCAGAACTTTAGAAAAAGCAGGATTTGTGCAGGAAGGCTTGTTTCGGCAGAATTATTTTTTTGAAGACCAGTTTTTAGATTCAGCCGTGTACAGTTTATTAAATCCTAAGGCAATATTGTAACCGGTTTATCGTTAATCGGCTTTGACAGAAACCTGTTGTAAATAGCTGGGCACTATCATAACCGATGCATCTATTTTGCCATTTCTTCGTCTTTATAAAGAACAACTGTGCTGCTATGAGAAAAGTATGGATGGGCTGCATGGCTACCTTACTGGTACTAGCAGCTTGTAAAAAACAAAATGCCGAAATCAGTTCGCCACCGCTATCAGACTACTTTCCGCTACAAGTAGGTAAATACATTGTGTATCGATTAGATTCGACAGCGCTACTCCCATTCGGCACTGGCTTTACTACCCGTAGTTACCGGTTAAAAGACGTAGTAGATGCGCAAATTACAGACAACAAAGGACGCAAATCATATCGCATTTATCGCTCTATTACTGACACCGCAGGTCTCAATCCTTACCGTAATTTGGCTACCTACTTAGTTACACCGCAGGAGAATGATTGGATTGAGTATGTAGATGACAACATGCGGTTTATGAAACTACGCTGGCCTATTCTACCTACCATTCAATGGAAGGGCAATTCATATTTTGCGGCTTCAACTAGTTATTATGATGATTGGAAATACCAGTATGACAGTATCGGGATGCCTTACTCAGTTTTAAATAAAGCGTACGACAACACAGTAAAAGTTATGCAACGAGATGACCTAAGTGGCGTACCTGGTCCTATTACAGCTTATACAATTATTCAGGAGTATAATTATAGCACTGAACGTTATGCAAAAGGTATTGGACTGATAGAAAAAAATTTCTTCCACTACTTATGGACAGGTATCGATTCAACACGCCCAGGACAGTATCCAGTACCGCATTTTGACGACAATAGCTATGGCATTAGATTACGAATCATTGACCATAATTAATAAAATTTTCTAGTAGTTATTGGAAATATGAAATAAATCCTGACTAGAAGTAAATTGCAGCAATGAATAGTTATAAAAAATTCTTAGGTAGTTGCTTAGGTGCTTTGCTAGTACTGGCCGCCTGTAAAAAACAAAATGCTGAAATCAGTTCGCCACCGCTATCGGATTATTTTCCGCTAAAAGTGGGTAAATACATTGTGTACCGCATGGATTCGCTGGTGCTGCTGCCCTTTGGTTCGGGTTTTACAACCCATAGCTACCGGGTAAAAGATGTGGTGGATGCTGAGATAACTGATAACAAAGGCCGCAAATCGTATCGAATCTACCGCTCTATTACAGATACAAGTGGGCTAAATGCTTACCGCAGTTTGGCTACTTATATGGCTACTCCACAAGGCACCGACTGGATTGAGTATGTAGACAATAACATGCGTTTTATGAAATTGCGCTGGCCCATTTTACCAACCATCGAATGGAAGGGTAATTCGTTTTTTTCTACACCTAACAGCTTCTACGACGACTGGACTTACAAATACGATAGCATCGGCACATCTTATAATCTTTTGGGCAAAACCTACGATAGCACAGTAAAAGTGATGCAGCAGGATTATGCCACTTCACCCGGCGAGCCGTTGCCGAACGTATATCAGCAAAAAGATTTTAGCGAAGAGCGCTACGCAAAAGGCATTGGTCTTATTTACAAAAATTTTCTGCATTACATCTGGCAGCCAGGAACCAATGGTCTTCCTCCTCACTATGAAGACGAAAGCTATGGTTTGCGGTTGCGAATTATTGACCATAACTAAGTATTAAGGCAAATGATTTAATTGAAGCAAGGGCATAGTTTTTACTATGCCCTTGTTACTTTTTATTCTTCTTATGAACGATGTGCTGCAAATAAAAGTAGAAGAAGACCTGTGCTTCATAAATGTGGGCGAAGACCCCGTGCCACCCCGGCGTAGTTGGGATAATATGCATCGCCGCAACTGGTCGGCATGTGTGAAGTACGGTTTTCTTTCTGCCGGGCAAAATACCGGGTCCAGCAAGCAAATCAGGCGATTACAGAAGGATGATATTGTAGCAGCGTTCATTGGTGGGCATGGCTATGTAGGCATTGGACTAGTAGCGGCAGAAGCTATTCCAGCAGCTGATTTCCGGTTTGAAGGAAAGCTTTTAAGCGATTACCCGGATATAAATCCGCATTTATTCGACAACAGCAACAATGAAAAATGTGAGTATGCAGTAGCCATTCACTGGTTGCGAACGGTGCCTAAAGAGAGTGCCCACTGGAAAAAATCGGCTGGCTTATTTGCCAACCTGCCGGTACGGGTAAGCCTGCTGGAAGGCCAGCAAAAAACGCTTGACTTTTTGCAGGAAATGTTTAGCGTAAAGTTCAATATGATAATATAAAAGCGAAGCGGCAAAACATGATGTTTTGCCGCCTCGCTTTTATATTGTAACTATAGCTTACTTCATTGCTTGTAGCATTTCGCCTAGTTCTTTATCAGCAAGGCCGCTGGTGCCGTATTCAATAATGCGGCCCTGCTCTTTACCACCTTTCATTACTATCAGCGTAGGTACGTTGGTAATATTGAAGGGCTTTTGCAGGTTGCCTATGGTTTTCTTGTCCCGGTCTACAATTACCAGGGTCACTTTATCTTTTGGGAAACCAGCAGCATCTAACACAGAAAAATACTTGGGTAAAATGTTCTGTGTATCGTGGCACCAGGTACCACCAAATATTACCAGGCTAATGCTATCTTTCTTTTGCTGTAGCTGCTCCACCGTAGTAGCATTGGGCTTATAAAATTTCAGGTTATCAGCATACCAGTGGAAGGCAGTATCCTGCGTAATCTGCTCTTGGGTTACGATGCCCCTAAGCATTTTGTCGCCATCTCTGTCCTTTAATGTTTCGTAAGTCTTCAGCGGCTCGTTTGCTGATGTAACAGTTGCTTTTTTGCTACCACCACAAGAGGCCATCGTAACAGCAAATGCAGAAATGAAAAAAGTATTCTTTATAATTGAATGCATTTTAATTGATAATGGATAATGAAAATAAAGTGAGCTAGAAAAGGCCTGTTCAAATATAAGAACCTTAGATTTTAAACCTTAAACTTTAAACTGCCTAGCCTTCCGTTAGATTCGCTTTCATTTCCAGCAGAAAGCCTTTTATTTTTTCCAGTTGTTGTACTGCCTGGTGCGTATCGGTCAGGCGTTTTTGTTTGCGTTTCAAGTATTCCTTAGCACCCTCAATAGTAAAGCGGCGTTGGCGTAACAAATGGTGAATCAGCACCAGGTTCTTTACATCTTCCGGGCGGAAATAGCGGTCGCCTTTTTTGTTTTTCTTCGGCTCCAGAATATCAAATTCATTTTCCCAAAACCGGATCTGGCTTTGGTTGGCGCCGAACATGTCAGCTACTTCGCCAATGGTATAGTACTGGCGTTTAAAGAGTTCTTCATCGGCCGGCACGTTCACTACATCCGACAAAACTTCTGTACCCACTTCAACCAATTTGGGTTCTTTACTTTCTGTTGTTGTCCGCTTTGGATGGCTTACATGCACTTTGTTACTAACAACGGTTTCAACACCATTATTTTCTGTTTCACTAACGCCAGGTGCGCTTTCAAATACGGTTTCTGGAACTGGGTGTGGCACCACATCTACCGGCATTTCCACCCGCACACGTTGCGGTGGTTTAGGTATGCTTGAACTCATAATATTTTTAATGGAATGTTTGTCTTGAACTAAGATTGCTGAAATGATTGAGATAGGAATGGGACGCACTTAATTGCAAACATTCAACCCAAAATCTCTCTGCGCCTACATTTTGCTATTTGTTTAGAAAATCAACCCTCCGAACCTTAAATTTTCTAATCAAAACTCTGGCTTCTGGTAGCGGCCAGTTTTAGCAAGCGGTCGTATTGGTCGGGGGTAATGTCGTTGTAAAAGTAGTAGACAGGGTCTACCGGTTCGCCGTTTTTATGTACCTCGTAGTGGCAGTGCGGGCCGGTGCTTTTGCCGGTGCTGCCTACCCATCCTATTATTTCGCCACGTTTTACCTTTTGCCCAGCTCTTGCTTTCACCCGTACCATATGGCCGAACAGGGTTTCGTAGCCGTAGCCATTATCAATAATTACGTGGTTGCCGTAGCCACCAGTGCTAAAGTCAGCCCTTGTTACGGTCCCATCTGCCGTGGCATAAATGGGCGTACCGGTTGGGGCGGTAAAATCAAGACCGGCGTGCATTTTAGGGATTTTATATACCGGGTCTATCCGCATACCGAAGCCTGAGGCAATGCGTTCCAGTTGCTTGTTGCTCACCGGTTGTATAGCAGGAATATGTGCCAGAAACTCTTGCTTGCCCGCTACCATTTTCTCAATATCGGTAAACGATTTATTCTGTGCATTCACACGGCCATACAGGCCTTGCAGCGATTGTGCAATGCTTTTCGCTAACTGGTTTTCGCCCATGCTACCCACCTTTTGCAGTTCGGCAATCCGCTCTGTCGATTTTACCCTGGCGCTATCCGGCAGCGGCGCACTTTCAAAAATGCTGCGATACACAATATTGTCCCGCTGCTCCACAGCATCCATGCGTTGGTCAATGGTAGCTACTTGTTCATCGAGTACTTTCACCTGGTATTTCAAGTTGCCGTTTTCTATTTGTAAAATCCGCTCGTTAGCGCTGGGAAAATATTTCTGAACGGCCAGCACCAATAGTACTGAAGTAAGCGCCACAGCAGCTAAAAAACCAAATAGCCGTAGCAGTTTCACCCGAAAAGGTGTTGCCAGCTTTTCGTACCGCAGCGTATGAGTATTATAGTAGTATTTTACTTTTTTCAAAGGATTTGTATCTGCTTTTTTCTTGCCTTGCAGGGGCTAACCAACCATATTACCCAATAACGAAACCCCAAATTTCGCCTGCAACATCCTAAAATCTGCTTACAAAGCCATAAAACTTACTTACATCGTCATGAAATGGTCTTCCAAAGCCATTTTATGCTCTTCCATTGGCATTTTGTGTAGTTCCATTGCCTCAATGTGTACGGTACAGACGGCATTGTGCCGTTACATCGCCATATTGTGCCGGTACATAAGGCATTGTGTATGGTACATAGGGCATTGTGTACGGTACAATGAACATCTCAATTGGTACAGGGTTCATTTTTTAGTTTCTTTCGCTCTCATTCGTTGCCACGCCTTTTAAGGCGTGGATAATAATGTATTCTTGTATTGGCTTTAGCCGAATATCCAACAGTTCAGTTGGGCTAGAGCCTACATGATAACAGTATACTCACCACGCCTTAAAAGGCGTGGCAATTAAATAATATTCTCCAACTCAATGGCATTACAGTGCTATTAAATGCCTCATCTGTTTCTTCCAAACTCCTGTACTGTGGACACGATTCGGGGTAGTAGGATCTTCCCAAAACCTGTAAGGTCTATTTTTATAGTCGGTAATAGCCAGTCCCGAATTAGACCTTATAGGTTTATTTCAGCTCCTCAAAAAACTGCATTACCCTTTCTTCTGTTTGCTTATGTAAATGCACTTCTGCTGTAAACAAATCCCTTCTTAAACTTCTATACAAGTCAATTGAACCTTGTAAAGCCGCCATTAATTGTGAAGGCTCAAGATTGGGAACGGTTCGTTTTAATGCTTCTAAATCTGCCGCAGGCAAGGTCATTTCCAGCTTACGAACGCCTCGGGGCAAACTGCCATTTTTAATATGCAGCAGAGGCCCCAATACTACCATTCGCAGGTAGGCGAAGAAATCCAATGCTTCAAAGTATTCGCCCCGGCCAATTTTCACCAGGGCATAATGGATCCAGACCCAAAACCGGTCTTCCATCCACTGGTATTCGGGGTAGGGAAACTGGTGCGTAGTGCTGTCCAGTACATGTTGCAATTGCCCATCCGTATCATGCAGAATCAGTGGCTTTTCTATACGCCCTACTGCAAATTCTTCCAGTGTCAGGAACTTGATATCTACATGCAGCAGGGGGTTGTCGTACAGGCAAACGAGCAGGCGGGGTTCGCCCACATGCTCACCGGTAAAGCTGTTGAGGAAATGGCCAAACTGCTCCGCATGCGCCTGCATTTTTTCCGTATCGCCACCTACTTTTTCTTTGGTTACCAAAATCAGGTCGAGGTCGCTCCATTCATCCACCTCGTTGGTAAGCCAGGAACCTGCTACGGCCAGGCTCAGCACTGATTCATCTTTGCTGATAATGGCTTTTACGTGTTCGGCAAATGATTGTTGCTGCATCAGTGTTCTTTTAATATCAGTCACCTTTTAAATTAAACAATTCTTAGGATAGCCAACTCCTGGCTGCAGTTTCGCATTGCTAAAATGAACTGCTCAGGTTTGCCATCTTTATCTAAATCGTACTCAAAAAAAACAGCATCAAGTACATTTTTAATTTTAATACTCCCGCTATCATTATAATTCAAAAGCACCTTTTTAAAATCTGCATCATTGCAGGATTGCTTTAGGTATGTAATACTTCCTTTTCCACCACTAAATGAAAAAAGCCGTTTTTTAGAAAGACTTCCAAAATAAGGATCAATAGATTTTAGCTTTCTAAAAGAATCAATAGATAACCTTGTATCTCTCAGTGAAGTTTTCTCCGTAAAAATTTCTAATTGGTTAGCAAATAGCAAATGACCCTTATAAATTTTCATTGATTGACAAACCATACACTCTGTTGGAAAATGAATACCCACACTATCATTTTTTAATAGAAAACGATCAACAGAATTGTACTGAACAAATATTTTATGATTGGAAGTATTGGTAATATTTGAGTCAGCAACTATTTCTATGCTTGCGTATACCTTTTCTTTTGGCTGCGCCAGTTTCTGAACAACTACTTCTTGTTTTTTAGCTGGCGGGGATGATTGGCATCCATAGAGCAGGGTTATTAATAGCCATATATATTTCATGTGTAATTAGCTTTATTGGTTACGTTATCGTTACAATTTCCTTCACCCCGCAAATCTTTACATTTGCCGCCCTTCATTTTTCCGTGCAGGCCTATGTGTAAACTACAGTGCCCATGTGGTGAAAAGTGAAAAACAAATATAATCGTCGATTGACATGAGCCAGTTTACCAATAAAACTACCCAACCCACAGGTGCCGAAATCCGCCAGGCCTTTATGGATTTTTTTCGCAGCAAAGGCCACGAAATTGTGTCCAGTGCCCCTGTGGTGATTAAGAACGACCCTACGCTGCTGTTCACCAATGCGGGCATGAACCAGTTTAAAGATTATTTTTTGGGCAATCGACCTGCGCCCTATCCAAGGGTGGCCGATACGCAAAAATGCCTGCGGGTAAGCGGCAAACACAACGACCTGGAGGAAGTGGGCGTGGATACCTACCACCATACCCTGTTTGAAATGCTGGGCAACTGGAGTTTTGGCGACTATTTTAAACCGGAGGCCATTGCCTGGAGTTGGGAACTGCTGACGGAAGTATACGGCATCAACAAAGACCGGCTGTATGTAACCGTTTTTCAGGGGGATGAAAAGGAGAACCTGCCAAAGGATGATGACGCCTATAACGAGTGGAAAAAATGGATTGCCGAAGACCGCATTTTGCTGGGCAATAAGAAAGATAATTTTTGGGAAATGGGCGACACCGGCCCCTGCGGCCCTTGCTCTGAAATTCATGTGGACTGTCGCCCCGACGAAGAACGTCAACAGGTAGATGGCGCTACTTTAGTGAACAATGACCATCCGCAGGTAATTGAGATTTGGAACAACGTGTTTATGCAGTTCAACCGCCTGAAAGATGGTAGCCTGCAACCACTGCCTGCTAAACATGTAGATACCGGTATGGGCCTCGAACGTTTGGTACGGGTGCTCCAAGGCAAAACCAGCAATTACGATACGGATTTATTTACCGGCACCATTGGCGAAATAGAAAAACTTACGGCTCAGAAATACGATTACAGCGATAGCAAACAAGCCATTGCCTTTCGGGTATTGAGCGACCATATCAGGGCTATTTCCTTCACTATTGCTGATGGGCAATTGCCATCGAATACCGGTGCTGGTTACGTGATTCGCCGGATTTTGCGCCGTGCCGTACGGTATTACTATTCTTATTTAGATAGAAAAGAACCGTTGCTTCATTTATTGGTTCCTGTGCTGGCAAAACAATTTGAAAATGTATTTCCTGAATTGCAGCAGCAGATAGATTTTGTGAGTAAGGTGGTATTGGAAGAAGAGAATGGGTTTTTGAGGACGTTGGAAAAAGGGTTGAAACGTTTCAGTGATTACATAATACTTCCCTTATCTGGACTTTCCAACGAGATAAAAGATGGAACCCTGTCTAAACTAAATAAATCGGAAAGAAACACTCGTTTTGAAAAAAATATGATTGTTGAAGGCAGTTTCGCTTTCGAACTATTTGATACCTATGGTTTTCCAATAGACCTAACAGAATTGCTGGCGAGAGAAATCGACTTAAATGATTTCTATAGAAAATCAACCGGGTTAGAGAATCCATTATTGACTTTGCAATTAGATAAGCAACATTTCACTGTTGATATGGAAGGCTTTAAGGCAGAAATGGCACAGCAAAAAGCTCGTAGCCGTGCCGCCACTGCTATCGATGCAGGTGATTGGGTTATACTTGAAGATAAACCTGTAAAATTTGTGGGTTACGATAGCTTGGAAACCAAAACACATGTACTGAAATATCGGAAGGTAAATACTAAAGGAAAAGATGCTTATCAACTGGTATTAGCTACAACGCCTTTCTATGCCGAAAGCGGTGGCCAGGTTGGTGATACCGGTGTGTTAGAAATTGGTGGCGAAGATTTACCGATTGTCAACACAAAAAAAGAAGGTGACTTAATTATTCAGTTTGCAGATACTTTACCCGAAAATATTGATGGTGAAGTAGTGGCAAAAGTAGATGTCGTAAAACGCCAGCATACGGCGGTTCATCACAGTGCTACACACTTGCTACATGCAGCTTTGCGCAAAGTGTTGGGTACACATGTGGCGCAAAAAGGCTCTTTGGTAAATGCTGATTATTTGCGTTTCGATTTTAGCCATTTCGCTAAAATGACGGATGAAGAAATTAGCCAGGTAGAAGCCATTGTAAATGAAAAAATTAGAGAAAACGTACCGGTAATTATCAGAGAACTTCCCAAAGAAGAAGCACTGAAACTTGGTGCCATGGCTTTGTTCGGTGAAAAGTATGGTGATGTGGTTCGGGTAGTAGTGATGGACCCAACGTATAGCGTAGAGCTTTGCGGTGGTACGCATGTAGGCCATACCGGCGAATTAGGTTTCTTCAAAATAAAGAGCGAAGCGGCTGTGGCTGCTGGTGTTCGCCGCATAGAAGCCGTGGCAGGTGCAGCGGCTGAGACCTATGTGCAGCAGCAACTGCATGAACTACAGGCAGCTAAGCTATTGCTGAAGAATCCGAAGGAGTTTGCCAAAGCAATTGAAGGCTTGCAAACCGAAAATTCATCGCTGAAAAAAGATGCAGAGAAATGGGAAGCAAAAGCACTGAATGCTCTGGCGAATGAACTGATTCAGCAACAAGAAAACGTTGCTGAAACGGCCTTCATTGGTAAGGTAGTAGAGGTGAGCAATGGCAATGCACTGAAGGATTTGTGCCTAAAACTGCAACCACAATTAATGGCACCTTATGCAGTGGCATTAGC
>CAXTDG010000113.1:0-10019 GCA_964242675.1 uncultured Chitinophagaceae bacterium | reverse complement strand
TTATACCTGTGAGCGTATCAATGTGCAGTAGTCCTTTAAATGCAGCAGGTGCTGATGCTATGATGCTTACTGCATTGGCTGGTAAGGCAGTTGGTATCACCATGGTATTTCCACCAGCAGTAGCAACAGTGGCAGCAGCGTAATTTCCTAATGATACAGTAGAGGCAATACCATTGCCCTGCACAGCAAAATCAAATATTTTTTCATCACAATCACCATTATTAATGTTTACAGTAGCTGTTTTTGTACCAGTACCTGATGGTATAAAACTGATGGTGAATGTAGCCGCCGAGCCCGCCGGTATAATAGTAGGTAGCGTAATACCGCCCTGCACAAACATAGAAGAATCGGTACCGGTTATGTTGATGCTGCTCACTGGTAGCCCACCCGCACCTGTATTTCGGATGGTGTATGTATGCGTAAGGCTGCTGCTTATACTTCCAAAATCAGTATTATCTGAGAAGGAAGGTGTATTGTCGCCATCGGCAATATCAACATTATTACTCTGGACTTCAATTTCGGCCAGGGCGGCATTAGATAAGCGAATGGATAAACCATTTACGGTGGATAAACTTCCGTAGGATGTAACAAAATCCTGTTTGCCATCGCTATTAAAATCGCCAATTGCCAAGTAATTAGGATTGGCTCCAACCGCTACATTTTGTACAGTTGCAAAATTGCCACACCCATCTCCCAGGCCAATCGAAACAATATTGTCTGCCTGGTCTGCTACGGCTATATCGGCCTTGCCATCGCCATTAAAATCACCAGTGGTTACTATAGCTGCATCTCTGCCGATAATAAGTTTTTTTATTTGACCGAAACCACCCGTGCCATTTCCCAACCCTACAGATAAGCCATTAGTGGCTATGATGGCAGTAACAAAATCTGGTATGCCATCGCTGTTAAAATCAGCACTTGCTATCCGTTTTGGATAGGCACCGACTACAATATTATTAACTGCACCAAAGCTACCTGTTCCATCCCCTAACATGACGGATATTGTATTGCTGCCAAAATTAACTACTGCTATATCCTGCTTTCCATCGCCGTTAAAATCAGCAATTGCTATATGATTTGGGTTGGCACCAACTATAATATTAGTAGTGCCGGTAAACCCGCCTGCGCCATTTCCTAAGCGGATGGATACCGAATTGCTGTTGAAATTAGCTACAGCGAAGTCCTGTTTTCCGTCGCCATTAAAATCACCTAAGGCTATTGACACCGGCACTGCTTGTGCTGCTATAGTTGAGGTGCCGGTAAACCCACCTGCACCATTTCCCAGGTATATGGACACCACATTAGCATTGTATCGTGTAAATGCAATATCAGTATTACCGTCGCCATTAAAGTCACCTGCTGCAACAAAGCTGGGGGCATTATCCAGGTTTATGGTGGTAGTACTAGTAAAGCCGCCAGTCCCATTTCCCAAACGAATAGAAATGCTATTGTTATTATAGTTGGAGATGGCAAAGTCCTGTATGCCATCGTTATTAAAATCGGCGATAGCAATAGTATGCAAACCACCGGGGATGCTTGCCTCTGCAGTTTCGGAAAACAAGCCTTGGTTACAAAGCGTATTATTAACGGTTAATGTAAAACTGGTATTGTAAAATAATGAGCCGTTGTAAGCTTTAATATTTACTAAATAAGTACCTGCAGGATAAGCATTGGTAACAGTTATTATACCTGTAGTTTGGTTTACATGCAATACCCCTTTAAAATCAGGAGAAGTATATGCAGTTACGCTTGCTGTATTGGTTGGTACTATAGAAGGTGTAACCGTTACATTGCCGCTGGCAGTGGCAATGGTGGTTGCAGGGTAGGTACCTAACGTAGGTGTTTGAGCATAAATAAAAGAGAGCACAGCAAAAAGCATTGCCAGCAGCAGGCATGTCTTTTTCATTGGAGCAATTATTTTGGCGGTTGGTTTTTCGGAACAGGATGAGTGCAGGTAAGAAAAGTGTTTTTTATGTATGAATAAACGAATCCACAAATAGGTAATTAAACTCTTTTACACCCGATAGCACATCGCATTAATGTTCATTCCAGCACCTACCGAAGCAAACAGTACCACATCACCCTTTTCCACCTGGTGGGGTGGAAGCTGGCCTTTCAGCACCATATCGTACAAAGTAGGCACAGTAGCTACCGAGCTATTGCCAAGTTTATGAATGTTCATGGGGAGCACATCCGCAGGTACTTGCTTGATACCATATAGATTATACAAAGCTCTTACAAAACCAAAATCCATTTTTTCATTGGCCTGATGCAGGAAGAATTTTTTGATGTCGGTAATGTCAAGCCCGGCTTTATCAATGCAATCTTTCATGGCCGCAGGTACCCAGCTCATGGCATATTCGTACACCTTACGGCCTTTCATTTTCAGGTACTTTACCGGCGAATCGCTATCGGGCAAGTAGGTTTTGCCCATAAACAGGTAACTCAGTTCCTCTTCGCTGTGCGATTGGGCAGCGTAAGACAAGATACCGCTGTCGGTTTCGCTGCTGCTCTTCGCTTCTACTATGCAGGCACCAGCACCATCGCTAAAAATCATGCTGTCCCGGTCGTGGTGGTCTATTACCCGGCTAAGTGTTTCGGCACCAATCACCAGGCATTTTTTGGCCATGCCTGCTTTTATAAAAGCATCAGCCTGTATCAGTCCTTGTATCCAGCCAGGGCAACCGAAGATTACATCGTATGCCACACAGTTAGGGTTACTAATTCCCAGGCGATGCTTTACCCGGCTAGCCAGTGCTGGTAAAAAATCGGCCTGGCTGCTTCCTGGATCTACATCGCCACAGGTGTGAGATACAATAATCTGGTCCAGCGTTTCGGGGTTAATGCCAGCATTATCTATAGCCAGTTGACCGGCAATAGCCCCCAGGGCCGAAGTATTCAGGTGAGCAGGTGCATAACGACGCTCTTCAATACCAGTAATAAGCCTGAATTTTTCTACAATGGTCGCAGGGTCATGCTGAATGCGGTTAAAGCTTTCGTCATAGAATTCATGGGCAATAAAATCCCGGTTCAACTTCACGTTTTCTGGTATATAAGCACCAGTGCCGGTTATTACAGTTCGGGTAACATTCATTTCAGCGTACAACAAATTGGATGAATCATTCAAAATTAACGGAATTGCCAGATACGGAGTAACAGAAAAGCAAGATGCTAAAGAACAGCTTTTTAAAGTTTAAGGTTCAAAAATTTAAGTTCTAACCAACTGCTTTGTATAATTCACCCGACCATTTGTTCAT
Organism: uncultured Chitinophagaceae bacterium; assembly: GCA_964242675.1. GTDB lineage: Bacteria > Bacteroidota > Bacteroidia > Chitinophagales > Chitinophagaceae > JAZKFT01. The sequence continues at coordinate 6,762 of CAXTDG010000113.1, read as the reverse complement.
TCTCTGTTTACAGCCTGTCATCCTCTTTTATCTTCTCCACTTTCCGTCTTTCGGACTTTATTAGTTTTCACATCACGGGTGGCCCAGTTCGGCATTGTTCTTTTTAAGCCAGGCAGCCCCCACCTGTCCTTCTCAACGAGGAGAGAATAGGCGTAGACTAAAACGAAGAATGATAAAAAGAAAAGAGCAAAAATTATCGTGTTATGACTCTTAAGGCTTCCGCCAAGGCAGAGAGATTTAGAGGAGCCCGGCGATAGCACTATTCAGGTTTTACCTATCCATTGGGCTTCAGTAATGCAAGTATTTCCGCTACAGTAAAACCGCTTTGCCGAAGCTGAAACCTTATGCCATACCGCAATCAGAATCTCTAATAATCACACTACATTTTTCCTGACAACTGACCAACTAACAACTGACCACTAATCCCTACGTTTGCTATATGAAGGAAGCGCAGAAAGACCTCCGCCGCCGCCAGGCGCTGGAATACCATTCCAAAGGCAGGCCCGGCAAAATAGAAGTAGTTCCTACCAAAGAAGCCAAAACCCAGCGGGACCTGAGCTTGGCTTATAGCCCCGGCGTAGCTGAACCTTGTAAAGAAATTGCTGCCGACCCTGATGCTGCGTACAAATACACGGCAAAAGGCAACCTGGTAGGCGTTATTAGCAATGGAACGGCTGTACTTGGGCTGGGCGATATTGGTGCCGTAGCCGGCAAACCCGTAATGGAAGGCAAGGGCGTACTGTTCAAAATTTTTGCCGATATAGATGTATTTGATATTGAGATAAATGAAAAAGATCCAGAGAAGTTTGTCCAGATTGTAAAATCCCTAGAGCCTACGTTTGGCGGTATCAACCTGGAAGATATCAAAGCGCCGGAGTGCTTTTATATAGAGCAGCGGCTGAAGGAAGAAATGAGCATCCCGCTAATGCACGATGACCAGCATGGCACTGCTATCATCAGTAGTGCTGCTTTGCTTAATGCATTAATCATTCAAAAAAAGAAGATTGACACTATAAAAATAGTGGTAAGTGGCGCTGGTGCTGCGGCTATGGCCTGTGTAAAATTGTACACTGCCCTGGGTGCCCGGCCCCAAAATTTTACTATGTTCGATATAGCTGGGGTAATTCACAGGGGCCGTACCGATCTTGATGAAATTAAAATTGATTACGCTGTAGACGAAAGTAAAAAAGACCTAACACTGGCCCTGGCCATGCAGGATGCTGATATGTTCCTAGGCCTGAGTGTGGGCAATATTGTAACGCCCGATATGGTAAAAAGCATGGCAAAAAATCCCATCGTTTTTGCTATGGCCAATCCTGATCCTGAGATTACGTATGACGCTGCTACTGCTGTTCGAAAAGACATCATTATGGCTACCGGCCGTAGCGATTATCCCAATATGGTAAACAACGTACTGGGCTTCCCTTACATTTTCCGGGGAGCGTTGGATGTACGGGCCACGCAGATAAACGAACCCATGAAGCTGGCCGCTGTACATGCCCTGGCCGAACTGGCTAAAACACCCGTACCCGAAATTGTAAACCTGGCCTACAATGAAAAAACGATTGTCTTTGGCCCCTCTTATATCATTCCTAAACCACTTGACCCCCGCCTGCTGGCTACAGTAGCCCCATCGGTAGCCAAAGCTGCTATGGATAGTGGCGTGGCTCGTATTGCCATCACCAATTGGGACGATTATCAACTTACCTTAAATAAAAGATTAGGATTAGACAACCAATTGTTGAGGGTGATTGGAAGCAAGGCACGTAAAAATCCAAAACAGGTTATTTTTCCCGAAGCAGATAACCTGAAGATTTTGAAGGCTGCCCAGATTTGCTACGACGAAGGCGTTTGTACACCTATATTGTTAGGCGAAGACGAAATTATTCATAAGGTAGCTGAGGCCAATGGCATTGACCTGGAGGGAATGAAGATTGTAAACCCCTGGTCGGCGGAAAATGCTGTAAAGAAGCTGGCTTACGGTGAACAATTTTTCGCCATGCGGGGCCGTAAGGGCTATAACCACTACGAGGCACTGCGGGTAATGAATGACCGGATGCACTACGGCTGTATGATGCTGGAAAATGGAGAAGGGGATGCTCTGCTGGCTGGCCCCAGCAAAGATTATCCACAACTGATTCGGCCCGCCCTTAAAATTATTGGTACCGAACCGGGCGTAGATAAAATAGCCGGTATGTACATCCTCATTACCAAACGAGGCCCGCTGTTTTTGGCCGATACTACCGTCAACTTTAATCCTACTGCTGAAGAACTGGCTGACATTACGATGCTTACAGCCCGTGAGGTTCGACAGTTCAATATTCAACCCCGCATTGCTTTATTAAGCTATTCCAATTTTGGTAGTAGCAATGGCACTGAGGCCCAACTAATGGCGGAAGTTCGAAAACTGGTAAAACAACGGGATCCTGAACTAATTGTAGACGGCGATATACAGGGCAATATGGCTTTCAACAACGAAATGCTAAAAGAAAATTACCCGTTTAGTGAACTAGTAGATCAGGAAGTGAACACCCTGATTTTTCCGAACCTGGCAGCAGGAAATATTGCTTACAACCTGTTTAGAGAGATTGGTGGTGCCGATGCAATTGGCCCTGTATTATTAGGAATGCGAAAACCGGTACATGTATTGCAACTCGGCAGTAGCGTCCGCAATATTGTGAACATGGTAATGATTGCAGTGCTGGATGCTCAGTTTAAGGCCGAAACGGAAAAAGCAGGCACTCGTTCCTGAAAACTGATCTGGTTGAATTAAAAATCTGATGTAAGTCCAACTTAAAAAAAGACTTATAACAGATACCTGCCAAAACAAACAATTATTACCCGGTACCTAAAGCACTGGTTTACATTATGGATTTTTTCACCCATTTTGGCAAATACGTCATTACGCTTAAAGAGATGTTTTCCCGTCCGGAGAACGGGCGTATGTACTGGAAGGAACTAATGAACCAGTGTACCGATATGGGAATTGGTTCCCTACCTATCGTTATTATTATTTCTGTGTTCCTGGGGGCAGTAACTACGGTACAAACGGCTTACCAGTTGGTCAGCCCGTTGGTGCCCAAAACCACTATTGCCATTGTAGTTCGGGACAGCGTAATGCTGGAGCTAGCGCCTACCGTAATAAGCCTGGTATTAGCTGGTGTGGTCGGTAGTAAAATAGCATCTGAGTTGGGCAACATGCGTATTAGTGAACAGATTGATGCTATCGAGATAATGGGTATCAATACCAGGGCTTATCTAATTGCTCCTAAAATTATTGCGGCGCTATTGGTAGTTCCAGCCTTAATCATACTTTCTATTTTTCTTGCACTATTAGGCGGACGGTTTGCGGCTGGGGTTAGTGGTATCGTTCCTACTTCCGTTTTCGATACCGGTCTGCGTACCGATTTTGAGCCGTTTAACGTAGTGTTCTCCATGATTAAAGCTTACACATTCGCTTTCATTATTAGCAGCATTCCTGCTTACTATGGCTTCAATGTAAAAGGCGGTGCGTTGGAAATTGGTAAATCCAGCACCACTGCAGTAATCGTTAGTTGTATCCTGATTTTGTTAGCCGATTATGCACTGGCAGCCCTGATTCTGTAATAACAGTTCGACAACAAATAGAAATCCCTGTAGCGAATGTTACAGGGATTTTTTATAAGTCCGGAAGTCAGTAAGACCACGAAGGAAAGAAAGTTCAAACTGCTTGAACCCATTCACGATTGACTATTCACCATTCACTATTCCACTACAAACCGGTAGCCGATTCCTTTAATGGTCAAAATTTCCAGTTTCGGATCGTCCCGCAGGTAGCTACGCAGGCGGGTAATGTATACATCCAGGTTGCGGCTGTTGAAAAACGAATCGTTGCCCCAAAGTTCATTCAAAATATTGCGACGGTCGGCAATACCATTGCGGTGCTCGTACAGGTATTTTAGTAGTTCGCTTTCCCGGTAGCTCAGTTTTCTTTCGTCAGTAGCCGATTGTAATATCTGGCGGGGGATAAGAAAAGAATATTTACCCATCTGTATAATGTCGGCGTTGGCTGATTTTCCTTCACCTTTTTCACCTTTTAAAGATAACAGGTTGACAATTCGTACAATTAGTTCTTCCATGCTAAAAGGCTTACGGATATAGTCGTTACCGCCCATGGCAAAGCCTTTTACTACATCTTCCGTTTGTGTTTTAGCCGGCAAAAAAAGAATAGGCACTTGCTTATCTGTTTGCCGGATGCTTTCGGCTATTGCATAACCATCCTTGTTAGGTAGCATCACATCTAGCACACAAATTTGTGGCTGTGTACGCCGAAAAGCTTCTGCCGCCTTTATGCCATCGCTTTCCATATACACTTCGTAGCCCCGGCTTTCCAAGCTTTCCTTTACAATTTTTCCTAAAAAGACCTCATCCTCGATATACAAAACTTTTATAGCAGCCATAGTAAAACAAATGTAGAAATTAGTGGGTTGTAGTAAAATCAATTTACGCTTCAGTACATCTGAAAATGGATAAAATCTTGCCTATATGAGTAAAATGACTGCATCACACCTGTTTTTAATAAAACGATTACCAGCCGTATTTCATTATTTAAAGAAACACCAAATGAAAGGAGTTGTTGCTTTTGCTTTTTTACTATTTGCTTTTGCCAGTCATTCACAGGTAAGCAAACCACTAAAAGGAACGATAGAACACATAACCGTACATGGAAAGAACCTGGAAGGCAATCTGGAAGGCGATTCGCCAGACCGATCCGTTTCAATTTATTTGCCGCCAAGCTATAAAACCAATCCCAAAAAGCGGTACCCGGTTATTTACTTTTTGCATGGCTATACCGATAGCGATGAAAAATGGTACAACCCAACCGTGAAGCATTGGATTAAGATGCCACAAATAGCGGACAGCATTTTTTCCAACAGTCAATTGCAGGAAATGATATTAGTAACGCCGGATGCTTTTACCCGCTACCAGGGCAGTATGTATTCCAACTCAGTAACCACTGGCAACTGGGAAGATTATGTAGCTAAGGAGTTGGTTGCTTACATGGATACGCACTATCGCACTTTAGCAAAGGCTTCGGGCCGTGGGCTGGCTGGCCATTCTATGGGTGGCTATGGCGCCATGCGAATAGGGCAGAAATATCCAAATATATTTTCTGCCATTTACCTGCTGAGCCCTTGCTGCCTTGCCACCAATAGCTTTACGTTTTCGCCAGAAGCCGCTGCCCGTATGGAGGCAGTGCAAGACACAACACAGTTTTTGAAAGCAGAATTTGGAACAAAAATCATGTTTGCCTGTGCGGCTGCCTGGTCGCCCAACCCGGTAAAGGCACCATTTTACCTGAACTTGCCCGTAAAAGATGGCGCAGTACAGAATGAGATTTTACAGAAATGGACAGCCAATGCACCGCTGGCTCAGTTAGATCAAAATATTTACAACCTGCGCCAGTTGCAGGCCATTGCTTTTGATGCTGGCGACGAAGATAAAAATATTGCAGCCAGTATTGGTGTGCTGGATAGCAGCCTGAATCAATACAATCTACCCCATACCTACACCATTTACAAAGGCAATCACATCAACCACATTGCTGACCGTATCAGCCAAAAAATGCTGCCGTTTTTTGCTGCTATACTCAGCAAGGAGTAAAGGCATTTAATTGAAAAGGGCGCTAAGAGAAATTGTTTCTCTTAGCGCCCTTTGCTTATTTGTAATTTCTTTATTTATTAATAACCAATAACATTATTGCGGCCTGCACCACCATAATAGGTAGGCATACCCGGTGCAATAGGGTAGGTGCTTCTTTCTATGCCAACGCTGCCGGTAATGGTAAATGTGCGGGCATCATTCGTATCGCCTAATCCCAGTTCGGCACGGCCGTAACCACCCAATTTATAAGGCTGGTTAATACCTTGCATTCCCACATTTTTAAAATTACTATTGTTGTAGGCCTGGCGAAAATTAACCACCGCCGGGGCTGCACTGATGCCTGCAAAAACAAATACATTATTGTTGAGTGGACGGGTAAGTTGCAAACCTAGCGGTGCACTAATGTAAGATGCTGAACCGCCTTTCCAAAACATCATTCCGACAGACAAACTGCTATACGTTTGCAGGCTCCACTTTTTCTTTAAGGTTGTACTGCTATCCATTTGTGCAAATGGCGTAGCCGGGTGGTACAAACGGTTGTAAGAAAGATTGCCGGGAAAAAACGCCTGGGCCGAACACCAGCCGGTGAAAAGTACAAAAGCGATTAGAAGTAAACCCCGCATAAAAGAACGTTTCCGTAAAAGTAAGGCGGGCCGCAGTGAAGTGAAACTACTTTTTCTGCATCAGCCTTAATTTAACGGCTTATGCTGTTGAAACCAGTTTTTGAAAGTGCTTTTTGAAGGCAAGAAAAAGCTCAGGAAATGGCATGAAAAATGGCCTTTTAAACACGTAATGATAACATTTTATTTTGCGTAATCAGGTGTAAATTAGAGGATAATATAGACAATAAAAGTAGTAGACTATGTTCCTTAAAAGTATTGAGCTTACCAATTTTAAATGTTTTGATCACCTGTTTCTTGACTTTAGTACCGGCAATAGCAAAAAGTCGCCGGTTCGTAAAACTACCTTTCTCACCGGCGAAAACGGGGTTGGCAAAACGGCTTTGCTGCAAGCTATAGCCCTAGTAACTGGTGGCAGCGAAGCGTTGTATGCTGTGCCCAACCTGCCCAATGCATTTATCAAAGCAGGACAGCCTTTTACCGAGATAAAAGCTACCCT
>CAXTDG010000112.1:5812-10066 GCA_964242675.1 uncultured Chitinophagaceae bacterium | reverse complement strand
GTGCAAAGACCTGTGTTGGATCGTTCATCACATTCCCAGGCAGGTGGACTAAAACGACTGGTACACCCATTCCCCGAACCATAATTGCTAACTCAGGAACGCCGTCGCAGTAGAAAGCTTTTGGCTTGTAGTGCTCTATCGCTTCGGCCAGTGCTTTTGCCCGCCCTGCTGGCTCAATGGCATACGGCGTAACTTCAAAAGCTTTTGAAAACGTATGCTCGGGTATCTCGTAGTCAGCCGGATATTTTGGAGGTAGCTCCAGTACCTGGACGTTGTGCTTATCAAGCAAATACCCAGTTATTTCGTTGTTCGTTGTTATCGCTATAACCTTGAAATAGACTGACAATGCCGGGTACAACATGTTGAATGTGGCCCTATGGCCATTGCCGTGTGCATGTACAAAATAAAATATCGTTGGCTTCTTCATTAACTTACCTTTTTCGCTGCCCGTTCATAAACATCTACATAAGCGGCGGAAGTTTTTTTCATATCGAATGAGGCTGCAAAATCTCTGCAAGCCTGTGGTTCTGATTGTTGAGCGATACCTAACGGTTCTATCAGATCCCGCCAGTTCTGTGAATCAACGGCTATGCACACTTTTTCATTGCGTAATTCCGGCGGTATGGCGGTAGTAAACCCTACGACGGGTAAGCCACTTGCCAGCATCTCCACCGTGCTTAAGCCAAAGGGCTCTTCCCAGGTAGCGGTCGCCAGATACGCCGAAGCACCTGCCGCCAGGCCACTTAACTGCTGTTGACTAGCATGGGGGATATATTTAATACGTTCGTTTAGCTGCGGCTCCACATGGTCACGGAAGTATTGCTTGTCAAACACAGGGCCGACAATCCTGAGTGGCTGTTGTAAATGATTGGCCAGATGGATAGCGGCTTCCACATTTTTTTCCTTTGCGATACGGCCGCTCCATAGTAAATACCCGTTCGGATTTCGGGGGTGTAACTTCCAATTATCGAGTACGATTCCATTTAAGATTACGTCCACGTCTTTGCCGAGTGATGCTTTCCACTGTTCACTCATTCGGTTCGAAATACCGATGGGTATGACAGGCGCATGCTTCATAAAAAATTGATACATCAGTACAAATTTTTCTGTTGGCGGCAGATGCAAGGTGAGTACGCTTGGTGTTTTGTGGAGTGCGCCAACTGCGTAGATTTCGGGTATGAATGAGTTGTAGTGGATGACATCGTAGCGGCTCACGTCAAACGTGCCATACTGTAGCGTTTGATAGTGTTGCTGTCCGAGTAATTCGGGAGTTGGTCGGTAAGAATCGTCTTTCATGCTGAGTGGACTTTCGCCCAATTCAATTACCTGGAACAAATTTTTCTCATCGGCATCCTTTGCAATCACATCTACGGTATGCCTCAGGCGCACTAATTCGTTTGCATGCTCCACGATGAATGCTTCCGTTCCTCCATTGTATGGCTCACGCAGGGAGATGAATGGTCCAGCAACAATGAGTATCTTCATAGCAATTCCTCAAAGTATTTTATATAGCGCTCAGCCATCGTTGTCAAAGAAAATGTTTCTGCGTGGCACCTTACTTTATCGCTCTCCAATGGTATCGCCGCTGCGATTGCTTTCGCAAGCGATTTCACATTTTTCTGCTCCGCAACAACGCCGCTTTCAACATCTATTAATTCACGAAAAGCACCACGGTCGAACCCGGCTACCGGCACTCCGGACGACATGGCTTCTATGTTGGTGAGGCCAAACGGCTCTTCCCAACGGACAGCATTTACCATAGCGGCTGAGCCTTTCATCTGTAGATGTATTTCAGACTGTTTTAAGTGACCCAAGTAGGTATCGTTTTCCGTTAGGCGGGGCCCGATCTGCTCTTCAAAATACTTCTGATCGTCAAGCGGACCCGCAAACTGTAAGGGCATATTGAGTTCATGGGCCGCATCTATCACAATGTCCAGTCCTTTCGCATGCACAATCCTGCCAAACCAGAAGAGATAGTCCCAGCTCTGGCGCACCATCGGCCACTTATCAAGATCAACACCGTTATGGATGACGCTTGAACCGTTATCCATATATGGCCGCCACGTAGCTGCAAATGATTTTGAAGGCATCACGAAATGAAGATTTTTGGAACCCGAGCAAATCTTAACCGCTGCTTTTAATTTGCTGATGGGTGGCGTATGAATGGTTGTCACCACGGGAATGGGTGCCTTCATACCCCATAATATGGGTAGTTCATGTGTTGAATTGTTATGAACCACATCAAAATCGTTTTTCTCAATATCCGCAAGTATTGAGAGGTATTCATCAGTTTCATAGAGTTCGAAATACCTGTTTTCTCGATGTTCATCGCCGTAAAATCCTTTTACGTTTAACTCAGGATCGCTATCCCCATGTGCATACAAAGTAATGTTGTGACCGAGCCGTATGTATTCCTTACATAGTGCATGGGTAAATGCTTCTAAGCCTCCCCGAAATGGCTCAGCTATCGGCAGTCTTGTTTTAGCTACAACAGCAATTTTCATATGCCCACTTTAATTCAATGTTTGCGGTTGCTGAGAAACTATTTGTAACAAGTGGTCGTCTGCAAACATGGCTTCTTCACCACTAATACCTTCCTGCAACAAAACTTCTCTATATAGCTTTACGTAGTTCGAAGTCATATTTTGGATATTCATGTTCGATGCAAATTCCTTGCATGCAGTCGGACTGATTAAATTACTCTTTTTAACCAGCTCTACTAAATCCTGCCAATGGTGAGATGCAGTTGTTAATACGCTTTCATGTTCCCAACTTGGCGGAACAGCAGTATTAAAACCTACGACTGGCACGCCGCTCGCCAGCATCTCCAGAGCAGCCAAACCAAACGGCTCCTGCCAGGTTGCCGTTGCCAGGTAAGCAGACGCATTTTTCGCTAAGCTGCTCAGTTGGCGTTGTGTTACGTGCCCAACGTACTGAATCTGACTGTTGAGATGTGGTTTAACCTGCTCATCAAAATAATGTTGGTCAACAATTCTGCCAGCTATCTTCAGCGGCAGCTGCATATGTTTTGCTACACAGATGGCAGCTGCGACATTCTTTTCTTCGTTGATTCGGGCCGACCATAGCAGATACTCACCATTCCTCAAGTGGTTCGTGGGCCAGAGATCCATGTGGATGCCATTAGATATGAGCGGCATATCCATATCAAGCGCAATATCCCACTGACGTTTGACTCTTTCTGATATGGCTACGAATCTTAGATCACTTTGCAGGGAAAGTTTTTTATACGCTGATATGCGTTTTTCATCAGCCGGTGAATGCAGCGTCAGAAATGACGTTTTATTGAAATGCAATCCTGCCTCCAGCAGGTGCGGGTAAAACATGTTGTAGTGAATAACATCATAGGAATCGATATCCAGATTTCTAAACTGACGCTGTTGTTGGATCAGCTGAAAAAAATCCGGGTTATCTGTAGTATCTACAGAAAATAGGTTTACAAGCCTGAATTTAGTGCTAGCCTCCGCCCCATCCGCAACAACGTCTACAGTATGTCCTTCATCAACAAGCTGGTTAGCAAATGAAACTATGAACGCTTCTATACCGCTGTTATAAGGCTCTTTCAATGATATACCAGGACCCGAAACAAGTAAAATCTTCATAAATAAAAGCAGCACCAAAATGTATAGTTGATAATCTGTCCGTCATAGAAGGCTACATATAAACTCTCAACGAGAGTTATGTGCGTAACTTTTCAATATCACCGACTTATAACGTATAGAAAATGTTAACTCTAAATATAGTTTTTTGATAGAGAATAACGTTGACATAGAGCAACCGAATCTACAATTTGGTTGGAAAAAGGTTGGAGCTCTGTAGGGAAAAAATTGTACGGCAGGTTTTTCGAACATTTTGCCAGGACGTGTTGACATCAAAGTTTAAGGTTGTTGAGTGTGGCAGCAAGAAAGCAGATGGCAGAGAAAGAGGTAGCTGTCTTTTTATAGCGGGTAGCTAACTTTTGATAATGCTTCAGCCTGTTAATTGTTCTTTCAATGACATTTCTTTGTTTATAGCTTTTGTAGTCTATCGTTCGCTGTTGTAGCCAGCTGCTTTTGGGTGGTATTACCGCTTCTATCTGCTCACTGCCCTCCGCTCAGCAGCAGTTGTTGCAACCGACCTCGCTTATCGCAACTCACATGCAGCTTCGTTGTTAGCCCACCCGGCTTCTACCAATGGCTTCATCTCCTTCCGGATTCTTTTTTTTGTGCGCCTGCCGGGTGCTGATGTGCTCTGACG
>CAXTDG010000112.1:897-5802 GCA_964242675.1 uncultured Chitinophagaceae bacterium | reverse complement strand
GGGGTGGAATCAATGAGCAACGCCTTCATCTCTTTGTCGGTTAAAGTGCTTAAAGAGACGCTGCCACATACCTGCTTTGGCCCATCTTCTAAACCATACGTATACCGTGTTCCAGTTGCCGAACCGGGCAGGCAGGTTCCGCCATGAAATACCACCTTTGGCGACAAACAATACAACGTTCAAAAACAAGTGGTCATCCGTCTCCTTTCCTCAGTTGCCAAGCTGCTGAGGCAGCTTTTTCTGTATCGTTTCCTACTCCGACTCGCTTAGCTCATTTCGGTGCATCTTGCTTCTTTTGCTCTTATAACAATGATTTATGCCATTTTGATGTCAACGATACCTAGTATGTGGTAATAATTTCCAAAGCAACAATAATATAATTAGCGTTTTGAATGATAATCTACTACCAATCCATTCACCAACATTTTATTGCCATTATAAGTTATTGCACCATTAGCAGGCACCAGCACAATAGCAGTAGCATCACTGGCAGGTATTTCAATCGTTGTACTTTTCACTACATTTCTGGCTATGAACTGCTGCGTAAGAAGGTTATACAAATCAACCTTTTTAGCACCTATTTTTAGTGTAATTTTTTTTGCAGTTTTGTATGGATTATAATATAGAAAACTGGGATAAGCCGAATCTCTGTAAAAATCGGTAGATAATAAATCAAGCTGTAAAATACCGGGGATGGTTGTAGTTTGTATAATGCTGCCAAAAACACCTACGTGTCCGCTGCCATACACACTAAACTGCGATTCCGGCGGGTTTTTTCCTGGCACCCACAACGGACCATCTCCCTGTGCCACAGGTCCTTTCAGATGTTCACTTTCCGGGAAATGCGATTTTTTAATCATGCCTTCATAAGCAATCACGCCTTTGGTTACACTTGCCAATTCTGGTTGGGTTTGGTGATCTTTAGGCATGTACTGAGGGTAAAAAAAACGGACAGCGTTAGCGGCATTCAGCATCCATTTGCCAATGGCTTTGGCGTAGCGCTGGTCGTACCGTACCATAGGCACCAGTGGGATGGCTGCATCGTATGTATTCATTAAGAAACCATAGCCACCATTATCTACCGTACTGCCTACAATGCCCGATATATCAATGCCATTCCAGTTGCCGATCAAAAAGCCCCAGCCTTCCCGGCAGATGGCGGTGCCGTCAAAACTCCAAGCTAACATCGTATCGGTATTGAACTGCTGCCCTTGTTCTGCATTTACCCTGGCAGCTACATAAGCACCAAAAGGCATCAACAGTTCGTAAGTAGGATTTGCTTTATTGGATTGCAAAGCTTTCATAGCACTCAACACACCTTTCAAATATTTTGCATCTCCAAACTTTTTGTACGCAGCATACAGTACCCATGCATGCCCAGCCGCCACATCGGGCTGGGCACAAATATTATTCTTCATCGGCTGCATCTTGGCATAATTAAAAAAAGAGTAATCGTAATTGCCATTTAAGATAGAATCTGCCGCATAGAATTTATCGGCAATAGTTCGGGTTATGTAAGTGAAATCTTCTTCGTTGGGATATTTATCTGCCACTGCATAAAATAGCACATTAGGATATACATCGTACCACCAATCCCGACCATAGCCGCCGCCCAGCAGTGCTACTTCCGGGCAGGTATTATTCATCATAATATTCCAGCCGGTTTCCCGGTTGAAATAGTTTTTCAGCATCTGTACATAATTGCGGCCCTGCATCTTTCTCTTATCAATACCCACCAGGCTAGCACCTAATGTAGCACCCATGGTAGCCAGTGCTTCATGAAAAATGCCTTTGTTATTTACACCCTGCCGCACATCGGCCACAGCAGTATAAAGACCAACCACATCTTGCGGATAATTGCGTTTGCTACTATCAATCCATACCATGGGCCAGAATTTCCCTTTGGCATTAAAATCATAAACAGTGCTATCGAATCTGACAGCTAATTTTTTATAATTTATAATTTGTAATGGCTGGGGCAAATCAGGCATGGCATCTACCCGTGGGATATTTTTCTGAACTATTTGTGCTACAGAAAAAAAGGAAATAACACAGCAGGACAAAACGCCTGCTGCTACTCTTAAATTATTGAAACGCATCGTTCAGTAAAATGATTAAAAATGAATGCTTAGGCAATAGCGGCGGCAACTTCTTCCAGTACTTTATTATCAACTTGCTGTTCTCCATGAATGAGTGTATCGCCCTGTGCAATAATTCTTTTCGCCTGATATATGGAAAGCAATTGGAGGAGTGCAATGATGATGATGGCGTAACGCAAAGCGATTTCGGTGGAAACAGCGTAGGCCAACGCAATGAACGTTCCGGCTCCTAAAAAGCGACCCACATACAGCCCTGATTCGTGGTTGAGAATATAGGCAAATTCACCTCGCTTTTCAATTTTCGATACAATATCAATCACCCGAAACTGAATAGGAAAATACGCCAAATCCATTAGAGGCTTGGCTATTAATAACAATAGGATAAAAATGATAACGCCGGTTTGATTGAACAGCGCCCCATTTACCAATGCACCTACTGCAAACAGAATCAAGCCTGTTGCAAAAATTTTTATACGGTCCTCTGGCTTGGAAAGTCTGCCTACAATATACATGATAACTGCCGCAATAATGGCCCCGATAGACTGTGCCGTACCCAGTGCACCTTCCTTACCTATCAATCGCATGATAAGCATAGCAGGTGCCGTCACCAAGAAGCCTTGTGCCAGCCCCTTTAGCAAAGCCAGCGACAGCAGTTTATTCCATAATGAATGAAATTTAAAGAAGATGTATTTCTTCTGTTCAGGGTTAACAAACTTGCCCCGGAAGCAAACAATGGAAGCAATAACGGTGATTAAAAAAACGACTCCAGTGATAATTTTGTAAGCTGTATGAGCTCCTGCATCGTTCCCGTTTGATTCAATGAACCAGCCAATAGTTACAGGCACTACCACCGCAATAATGGTGTAGAAAAATGTTTCCAAACCATAGTAATAATTACGGTTGCTATCGTTAGTAATAGCCAGCGCCAGGTAGTCTCGATTAGACCAGTAAAAGCCGAAAGACAAACCCATAGTGATGCCTGCAAAACCAATTCCCCAAAGGTCCAGCGTTGTCAGCGACATCATGATCATCATGGAAACGGCACTCAGCATCATACCGGCGGAATACAGTTTCCGGATGTTGAAATGTTTTAATAAAAAGCCATTCAGCAAAAAGGTAAGTGGGATGCCGGTGTAAATGGTTAGCTGATAAATAACCACTTTCACCGGATCGTTGGAATTACGCATAATATAGGCAGCTACAAAAATGTCTATCACAGGTAGCACAAAGGCATACACTAGGTTGGTAAGTACCAGTATGCGAAAATTGTAAGGCTGGCTTTTAAAGTGCGCCACCTCTGTTTTTAATTTATTGAGCATGGCTATATTTTAATGATGATAAAATTTCTGTAATAGAAAAATGGGCAGCACAAACAACTTCATCCGAAGCACCGTAATAAACGGAAACTGTGTCGCCATCTTTGCTTACTATATGACCATTTGTAAAAACGACGTTGCCAAAAAATCCGGTGAGCTCGTATGTTTCCTGTGGGATCATAATAGGGTCTTCGGAACGGGCTATCACTTTTGATGGATCATTTAAATCCATTAAAAAACCACCCAGGCAATACTGGTGTTTTTCATTGGCCCCATGGTAAATTTCCAGCCAGCCTTTTTCCGTTTTAATCGGTGCAGCACCGGCTCCTACCCTTTTGCTATCCCAGGCATTTTTTCTTGTTTTGATAAGGCATTTGTGGTTGCCCCAGTGCAGGCCATCCGGTGAAGAGCAAAGCCAGATATAATTACCCCCAATATCTACACTGCTGGGACGGTGCAGGGCGTAGAACAAGCCGCCGATTTTTTCTTCAAAAATGGCACAGTCTTTATTGTGGGGCGGCAGTATCATGCCATGCTTTTCAAAATTTTTCCAGTCGGTAGTAGTTCGTAGGCCAACACCCACGCCATTGCTGGAAACAGCCGTGAAGGTGAGATAGTATTTATTTTCCAACTGTGTAACCCGACAATCTTCTATACCAAAAGCTTGTAGTATGCCTTCGCCTACCAATGCTGGATAACCTTCAGGTTCGTAAAATTTTTCACCGTCATCGCTGCATAACAATCTCAGGTGAGACAGCGTAGTCAGGTAATCAACCCCTTTATAATTGATAACCCTGGCATCATCCGCATTCAGTTCAGGGTCATCTTTTTTTATTTCAATAATGTCCATTCCGCCACTTTCCGTTAGTACCGGAAAAGAAATAATATCTTCCTTTTGTTTTGGCCGTTCTGCTACCCGTACAATCATCCATATTTTTCCATCGTACTCAAATACGCCGGGGTTCAGTAAACAGGCAATCTCCAACCCTTCCTTACTAGGCTTTAAGTCGCTGGGTTTTAGTAAAGGATTGGCAGCAAAGCGTTTTGCCAGATCTTGCATATAATGGCTTTATAGAATTTATTGAAATAAAAAGACGGAGCTAATTGTTACCAGGCTCCGTCTTTATGTGGATAGGGAAATAATATTAGTAACCCGGATTCTGCGTAAGCGTTCCAGCAGAAGCATCAATTTCTGTTTGTGGAATAGGATACAGATAATGCTTGTCCTGAAAATTTTTGCCTACTGCAGTCAGCACCTGTTTAGCAATTTTCCATCTTTTTAAGTCGGCCATTCTTTGGTTTTCAAAACCTAATTCTACCCTGCGTTCAGCTATTAGCCAGCCTTGTACGGTTGCTTTATCGGTAGAGGCGGGGCGGTCGGGCAGGGTGCCAGCCGGGGCAGTACCGCCGGTGGCAGTGGGCGTATTGCGGGCACGGGTTCTTATCTGGTTGATGATGGTAATAGCCGCAGGTAAATTGTTTGTTTCTAT
>CAXTDG010000112.1:0-887 GCA_964242675.1 uncultured Chitinophagaceae bacterium | reverse complement strand
ACATTACATCAGCATAGCGGATGTAGATTTTATTGTTGGCTGCGTCATCGTTGCCCTTGTTGTTTCCATTGAGCGTACCCAGCATTTTATTCACGTTCTGGCCCGCCACATTCACTGTTAAATCTTTACGTGGATCATTGGCTTCAAAGGCAGCTAAGAAATTAGTGCTGGGTGCAAAGAAACCCCAACCTAGTGGTGCACAAATACCATTGCCATTGGCGGGATTCTGGCCAGTTTGGTGATCGTATGCAAAGATGACTTCGTTGTCTGTAAACTCAGTGTTGAAGTTGTTGAAGTAATTCGCATTGAGGCTGTAGAAACCAGTTGCTTCCAGTTCATTTACCAGAGTCACTACTTCAGCCCATTGCTGGGTATATAATGCTGCTTTGGCCTGTAGGGCAATGACTGCACCTTTCGATACCCGCCATTTATCGGTAGTAGAACTGTATTTAGCATTGGGCAACAAGGTTTTTGCCGTAGCCAAATCTCTTTTAATCTGCGCCCACACCGTATCCTTACTTACTTTAATGGCTACATCAAAAGCTTCTTGGTATGTTTTGATAGAAGACCTGATTAAAGGCACATCTCCAAAATTGGTTACCAGCGAGAAGTAATACATAGACCGCAGGTAGTACACTTCACCCAGCAACTGATTTTTGCGGGAAGCACTAATACCAGTTATTCTTTCTATATCCGGATTGGTTAAAAAACCCAATGCAATATTGGTCCGCTTAATGCCTTCATAATTGTATTTCCACAAGCCATTAGGGCCACCATTGGAAGCAGTGAAAGTGAAATTATTAATATCATCCATCCAGGGCTGGTCACCATCGGCAGACCATTTTTTCTCCATATCGTCCGACTCGATGTCGGATATTACATAGTCG
>CAXTDG010000111.1:0-10080 GCA_964242675.1 uncultured Chitinophagaceae bacterium | reverse complement strand
ATTCAGGTGCGGCAGCAAGTCTTTTGTATGGATGGTGCCTTTTATTTCGTCCAGCGTATCCAGATACACAGGCAGTCGGCTGTAGTGCAGTTCTTCTACCTGCTTTTTCAGGTCGGCAAAAGAAGTAGTGTAGTTGATACCACTTACATCCATACGGGCCTTCATAATCTGCTTTACCGTTTTATCACCAAAATCTACAATCCCCATCAGGATGCTTTTGTCATCCTCCGGCGTAGTCAGGTCTATAGCGGCATGCATTTCTTCTTTCGTACTGCTTTTGGTTCGCTGGCCCAGCATTTTTTCCAGCCGATCGCTAAAGCCGGAAAGCGACCGGGCAATGCGGTTGAACAGCAGGTAAATACCTTCTATCACCCAACCTACATCTTTTGCAAAACGGATATTGTTTTGCGTAGCAAACACTTTGGGTAAAATTTCAGCCACTAATAAAATTACGGTTGACAGCAGCAGCACTTTTACCCCAAACTGCAACCAGAAATTGTGCAATGGCAGGTAAGCATCAATCATAAAGTTGGACAGTACGATGATGCCAATATTCGTAAGGCTATTGGCTATCAGCATACAGGTCAGCAACGTTTTGGGGTCGTCCAGCAGACTGATGATGCGTTTATACCGGCTTTGCGGCTTCGTTTTCAGGTAATTGATGTCCTTATACGATAAGGAAAAAAATGCTACTTCGGCCCCGGCTACGCAAAAGGATATGCACAGCAACAGCAACAACAGAATGGCAAAAATGGTAGTAACCTCACTTGACATAGCTAAAACGGTGCTGTTTTAATGATGCAGTAAGGAGGAATCAAAAGGTGCAACAGTGGTAAAAATTAATGGAAAGATATGGCGGCAAGCAGCCTGCCAGAACGAAAATAGAGAAATTACTAAAAAGATAAAGAATCAGATGCGTCCCCTTTTACAGGTGGAATTTCTGACTCTGGCAAAATATCGTCGTGTTCACCTGATGTGAAAGATTGCTGTGGCTGAAAACTGCCGTCCGTCCGTTTGTCCAGCATAATTAGATTGTCGCCTACTACTTCGGTTGCCGATTTTTTATTACCCTCCTTGTCTTCCCAGTTGCGGGTACGCAGGCGGCCCTCTATGTATACCAGGCTACCTTTTCGCAAAAATTTTTGTGATAATTCGGCCAGGCCCCGCCACAGCGTAACGGTGTGCCATTCTGTTTGACTGATGAGCTTTCCCCCTTTATCTTTAAAAGTTTCTGTTGTAGCCAACGGAAACTTTGCCACAGCAATATTTCCTTCCAGATACTGTAGCTCCGGGTCTTTCCCCAGATTACCAATCAGCATCACACGGTTGATACCTCTCATCTTACGGTTAGTTGTTGAGTGTTTTGTTTAGGATTGGAAACTAAATTATGGCTTTTCCGTAAACGGAACTGTTGCAGCCTCTTTTTTTTCCTATTTAAAACAACAACGTTGGTAAAAACTGCTTTTGTAACATTTCCTTTAGCGTTTTAGGAAAAGCAAGCTGATCAATTGCCTCTGCTTTTTGCAAAAAATAACCTGCTGGCAATACCCATTTACCATCAACCGATGCATGTATAAAGGTGATGATAAGCGTTTGGTGGGTAAGCTGCTGCCGTACTGGTGCCGATATATTATTTATTGTCACTTCTACTTTTATATGTTCTTGTAACCAAGTGTTTGCAATGGCATTGCTCCAGTCAACAGCTTCATCCGTTTCGTATAAATAGAATTCGTGCAAATCCTGCCAAATGCCTTTTTCGGTACGCTTTCGCACTACAATACCGCCCTGGTACCGGATAATAAAATAGGTGAACCAGCGGGTAGTTTTCTGTAGTGTTTTTGTTTTTACCGGCAAGCTATTTATTCTACCGCTGTTGTAAGCTACACATTCTGGTTGTAGCGGGCATTTGCCACATTGTGGAGCAGCCGGTGTACAAACGGTAGCTCCAAAATCCATAATAGACTGATTGTAAGCAGCTGGCTGAATAGCATCAAGGCAATCATTTGCCAATTGGGAAAAAAATAATTTCCCAGTTGGCGCATCAATGGGTAAATCTACCCCAAACCAGCGGGCAAGTACCCGGTATACATTTCCATCTACCACGGCATGGGCCAGCCCATATGCAAAAGAAGCAATAGCGGCAGCTGTGTATGGCCCAACACCCTTTAGTTGTAAGATAGCCTCATAAGTACTGGGGAAAACTCCATTTAGTTCAAATGCTATGTAGCGGGCTGTAGCTAGCAGGTTGCGGCAGCGACTATAATAGCCTAGTCCTTCCCATAATTTGAATACAATATCATCTTCGGCTTTTGCTAAATCAGTAATAGTAGGAAATGCTTCTACAAATCGTTCATAGTATTGCCAGCCTTGCTGTACACGGGTTTGTTGCAAAATAATTTCGCTCAGCCATATTTTATATGGGTCCGTTTCTCCCTTCCATGGCATTTGTCGGGTATTTTTTTCCGTATGCCATTCCAAAAGCTTTTTTTGGAATAATATTTTACGTAATGCGGCTATCTCAGGTTTATTACTCATTCAAAATGAACCGTTTGAAAAAATTTGGCGTATTGTATATAACAGCTAAACACTAAACAGTTGTTTGTGTTATAGCAATCATTTACACACATTTATATTATCCGGCTATTGTAGCTGGGGTTTCAAAAAAAAGCATTCATGCGGAAGTCTGATCTAATTAATCAAATTGCAGAAAAAACAGGTATACCAAAAGTAGACGTGTTAGTGACACTGGAAACGATGTTCAAAGAGGTGAAAAGAAACCTGGGGGAAGGTCGTAATATTTACATCCGGGGGTTTGGTAGTTTCATCTTAAAGAAAAGGGCTGCTAAAATAGGCCGCAACATCAAGCGTAATATAGCGCTGGAGATACCGGAGCACTTTATACCTGCTTTCAAACCAGCAAAAGAATTTGCTGCCGAAATAAAGCAAGTGCCAATACAGGATTTTGGAAATAATGATACAGAAGAAAACGATGATTAATGCAATTGAAGGGTCAGGTGTATAATCAATCCAATATTATTGCTCAAAACATTACGCTGGCATCTCAGCCATTTCTCACAACGTTAATCTTACCACCAGCTTTTATTTTGCTGTTTTTCCCTTTTCGTACAACGTTACCTTTGGCACCTGTATGAAAAAAGGACAGCTTATATTAATAACCGGAGCTTTAGTGCTAACGGCAGTGCTATATTTTATGCCAACGGTAGGTGCCAAAAAGCCTCCGCTGGCTGCTGCGGTAGATAACGGCCCACATAATCATGAAGATGCTTTCAACCCTGAAAGCTTTTTGAGCGAAACGCAAAAAGGACTGACGCAGGCACAACAGTCTTACCTTGTTTCTTTGGATAATACGGTAAAGCGGGGCGATGTGGCCGATCAGCAGTTGCATGTCTATCATCAGCAAGCTGCCTTTTGGAAAGATAGTGCAGCCAACCCGGTAGCCTATTTCTACTATCTGAGCAAATCTGCCCGGTTGGATAATTCAGAAAAAAACCTCACATTTGCCGCCCATTCCATTTTAGGGTATCTGCCGTTTGCCGAGCAGCCTGCACAGCGGGTATGGCTGGCCAGCGAAAGCCGCTCTCTTTTTGAAGAAGCTTTGCAAAAAAATCCGACCAACGATTCGTCGAAAGTAGGATTGGGAGCTACTTATATATATGGTGCTGGTGGCAGCGACGAAAACGGTACGATGTCCGGCATCCTGAAAATAAGAGAAGTGGCGCAGCGGGATAGTAACAACTTGTTTGCGCAGTATATGTTGGGAGTGGGTGGTGTAGTATCGGGCCAGTACGATAAAGCAGTACAGCGGTTTGAACGGGTGGCAAAGGCGCAACCGAACAATTTGGAACTGCTATTCAAACTGGCAGAAACCTACGAAACCATGGGAGATAAAGCGGCTGCAGTGCGGTGGTACGAGAAAATAGAAAAAGGTGTAACCATCCCTGAAATGAAAGCGGAATTGCAAAAGCGGATCACCCAATTAAAGAAGTAATTTATTTGTAAACACATAAAAAATCAGAACCAGTTATGCCTTGCGGTAAAAAAAGAAAACGTCATAAAATTGCTACTCACAAACGGAAGAAACGCTTGCGTAAGAACCGGCATAAGAAAGGTAAAAAATAGACTTTACAACTCATCAATAGCTGCTGCCGTCTTTACTTTACTGTAGAGACGGCAGCATTCATTATTGCTTTGCATTGTTTTGCAATCTGCCTGCTCTCCATCCATGCATGCCTGTACATACTATCCCCAAAATTGTACAATCATCGGCAGCAGATGCATGAAACCTTTTCCCCCTTAATAAAAAAATATTTTAAACTACGTAACAAGGATGGAACGTGAACAAGGAATTAATAATTAACGCCGCACCGCAAGGTGTGGAAATAGCTCTGCTGGAAGATAAAAAACTGGTAGAGTTGCACCACGATGTAGCCAATAGCGGCTTTGGTGTAGGTGATTTATACTTAGGCCGGGTACGCAAACTAATGCCCGGCATGAATGCAGCATTTGTAGATGTAGGCTTCGAAAAAGATGGATTTTTGCACTATACCGATCTTAGCCCGTATGCAAAAAGCCTGTTGAAGTTTACTAATATGTGCATGAACCAGCCACAGGAGGCTACTCCTATGGATTTTGGTAAGTTCAATGTAGAGCCGGAAATTGTAAAAACCGGTAAAATAACAGAAGTGCTAACCAGCAAACCCAATGTGCTGGTGCAGATTTTAAAAGAACCGATTGCTTCCAAAGGTCCCAGATTAAGCTGCGAAATATCATTGCCCGGCCGGTTTGTAGTAGTTACGCCATTTAATAATACGATTGCTGTCTCCAAAAAAATTCATAGCGGCGAAGAACGGAAGCGCCTGCACAAGATTGTAGAAGCCATTAAACCCAGAAATTTTGGGGTTATTGTTCGTACTGCTGCTGAAGGAAAAACTTCGGTAGAACTACAGGAAGACCTGATAATGCTAGCCAATCGCTGGACAGGTATTATGCAAAATATGCAGGGAGTAACCGCTCCATGCAAAATACTGAGCGAAGAGGACAAGACCACTTCCATGCTGCGGGATTTGCTAAGTGCCGACTTTAATAAGATTGTAGTGAATGACAAAAACGTTTTCAACGATACAAAGAATTACATTCAGAAGATAGCGCCGGAGAAAAGTGAAATCGTTTCCTTCTATAATAACGGTTCGCCCATTTTCGACAGCTTTGGTGTAACCAAGCAGGTAAAGGCCGCTTTTGGTAAAACAGTGAATCTTCCCAGCGGTGCCTACCTGGTGGTAGAACACACCGAGGCACTGCATGTAATAGATGTAAACAGCGGCTACAAAAACAACAGTGCCAATCAGGAAGATAATAGCTTGCAAACCAACCTGGAAGCAGCTGCGGAAATAGCTCGTCAGTTGCGCCTGCGGGATATTGGCGGCATCATCGTGGTAGATTTCATTGATATGAAGTTGCCCGATAACCGCCGTAAGCTGGCTGAAGCTATGGAAGAATTTATGAAGCGGGATAGGGCCCGGCATTCTATTTTGCCTATCAGCAAGTTTGGCCTGATGCAGATAACCCGGCAACGGATGAAGCCGGAAATGAATATTAAAACAGAAGAGATTTGCCCTAGTTGCGATGGTACCGGTAAAATTTCCTCTTCCCTGGTGCTGGAAGATGAGATAGGCAAAAACCTGAACTACCTGATGACCCACGGCCATAAACAGCTAAGCCTGAAGGTGCACCCAATAATGGAAGCTTACCTGAAAAAAGGCTGGCCTAGCCGCCAGATGAAGCTAAGCTGGGAGTACAAGCGCTGGATACCTATGAAAGGAAATAGCAACTATCATCTTACAGAATACCATTTTTCTGATGCCCACGGCGAGGAAATAAAGCTGTAATCAATTGAAAGATATTTTAAAAGCAGGCAAGTTATTTTGCCTGCTTTTTTGTTGCTCTACATTCTTGTATATAAAAGGCATAGTTCTTTATAATTAACGGCCTGCCGTTAAACCATCTGTTAAAAAGAAGCATGTGCACCGGATGATAGAAACTACCCTTCCGCCGGAAGTAGTTACACAAATACAGCAGGCTTTACTTAGCAATCCACAGGTAGTAGGCTTCGGTTTGCAAACTTGCATAACTGATTTGCAACTTTATGCAGCCCTTTCCTCATTTCCATTTGTATTAGCCATCCTATTTCATTGCTAACCTATTATAGGCAAGCATTTTTATTCATAAGTAGTATTTTCTACACAATAAAAGGTTTTATAGCCTGATTTTATTTAGCCTGCAAACGTTTTCTGTTGTACAATTAAGAAAAGATTAGAAAAAGGTTAATAAAAGTTAAAAATTATTTGGAGGCATAGATATTTTCAATTTACATTTATGTCCCCCTCTGTAGCCCATATATTACTTTAATATCTTCCACCTTAACAGAACGCCTTCATGAGATTACTTGCGGCTGTGGCATTTTCCGTGCTACTAATAAAAGGATATTCACAAACTAATGTAGGCATAGGTACCACAGCACCTACCAATCGTTTGCATGTAGTGAACACTGCTGACCCATTACGATTAGAAGGCGTAAGCGGTGGCGCTATTACAGACAGTTTGCTTACTATTAATACTACCGGAGTAGTAAAGCGTCGTACAGTAGCGAGCTTATTCAGTAATGGTACTGGTTGGTTGCTGGCAGGAAATACCGGAACTACTACTTCCTTTTTAGGAACTACAAATGCAGTAGGGCTGTACTTCCGCACCAATAATCAAAAAGCTGGTTTTATTGATTATGATTCTTCTAAACGGAATAATGCTTTTGGCAACCGGGCACTAAATGCTATCACAACTAGCACCACCGGTATAGGCAACAATGCTTTTGGCTATCAATCGCAGTTTCTGCTAACGTCAGGTAGCAACAATGTATCAATAGGTGATTCTGCCGGGTATAGCCTAACTAGTGGAAACGATAACGTAACAGTTGGTGCTGACGCAGGCATTTTACTAGGTATTGGCTCCCGAAACATAGCTCTTGGTACTCGTAGCCTGGCAACCAGTTCTGCTTCCAGCGATAATATTTCTATCGGTGATCATGCACTCGAATTGAATGATGCTTCCGGCAACATTGCTATTGGTTCTTTGGCGCTCAATAAAAGTATTTACACTTCCAACAATCTTGCTATTGGTTACAATGCCCTGGGTATTTCTCCCGGAGCAGTGAATGGTAATAACACCAGTAACATTGCCATTGGCAATGGAGCTTTATCCAATGCCATTTCCAGCACGGATCAGTTGGTAATTGGTTACAATGCAGGTTATAGTCTTGGTACAGGTTCTTATAATACATTGATTGGTCATTTTGCTTTAAGTGGAGGTTTCACTGCTGCTAGTAATTACAATACGGTATTAGGTTATCAGGCAGGCTACAACCAAACCGGTGGAAGCAATAATACTTACCTGGGTTATTTAACGGGTGGAACTACCACTACCGGCAGCAACAATACGTTTGTGGGCTACCAGGCTGGCCCCGTTTCGGGCAACTTCAGTAATAGCTCGGCCATAGGCAGTGGTACCGTTATTACAGCCAGCAATGCTGTACGACTGGGTAATAGCAGCACCACCAATATTTCAGGTGCAGTACCTTTTACTACCACCAGCGACGAACGGGTAAAAACAAACGTTCGGGAAGATGTGAAAGGGTTATCGTTCATCAGCTTGCTACGGCCGGTTACTTATAATTATGATCCTCAAAAAATGGATGATATTCAGCAAGTGCCCCTTGCAGCCCGTACTTCTTACACTGAAAAACTAAGCGTTCGTTATTCCGGTTTCCTGGCACAGGAAGTAGAAGCAGCGGCACTAAAAGCTGATTACGATTTCAGCGGTGTCGTAAAACCGAAAAATGAGCAATCGCTATACGGCATCAGCTACTCAGAAATAGTGGTTCCGCTGGTAAAAGCAGTACAGGAACTAAAAGCCATCGTAGAAAAACAACAGGCAGAAATTGAGGCGTTGAAAAAGCAACAAGCAACTAAAAATTAATAAGTAGTAACGAATAGCTAAGTGGAACCAATCAGCTTTTTAAAAAGCAAAGTCAATGCATTTTGATTGATTGATAGATTATATAAGCTAGTCGTTATTAGTTACAATAACCATTTTCAAACTTGTATTATGGATAGGAAATCGTTTTTACAAACTTTAATAGCACCAGCCCCCAAGCCAAAGCCATTGGCCGTGCAGCACCACAAACAAGAAAAAAAATCAACACAGCAGGAAGAAACACCACTATACTTGCAAAGCGGTACCGACCCTTATACCGGAACCTGGAGCAAGAATGAAGTAATTCACCTGCTGAAACGACTAATGTTTGGTGCAGTAAAGGAAGATGTAGATTACTTCAGCGGCATTGGTTACGGGCAGGCAGTTGATGAACTATTGAACACGGTAAACCCTAACCCAGGCAAACCGCTAAAAACCTACACTTACGACACTACCAGCGTAGCGGCAAACGACCCTGACTGGGGCGTATCAATAGGTAACACATGGGCTAATACGCTTTCCACCAATGGTAGTGTAAATAGTGCTCGCCAGTCATCAACCAAGGCCTGGTGGACCGGGTTAATGATTAACCAGCCACGGAGTATTGAGGAAAAAATGATCCTGTTCTGGAGTACGCATCTTACGGTTGAGTTTGATACGGTGGCTTATGGAACGTTCATTTATAAATACCTGAACACGCTGCGTACTTATGCTACTGGCAATTTCAAGTCGTTCATAAAAGCTATTACGCTGGAGCCGGCAATGCTCATTTACCTGAATGGCCGCCTCAATACTAAAACAGCCCCAGACGAAAACTACGGACGGGAAGTACAGGAATTATTTACTCAGGGAAAAGGCCCGGATAGCCAGTACACAGAACTAGATGTAAAAGCAGCCGCTAAAGTACTTACCGGCCATACGCTCAATACCACTACTGGCGTAGTATCTTTTAATAGTGCCAACCACGACACTACCAGCAAGCAATTTTCGTCGTACTACAATAATACTATTATCAACGGCCGTACTGGCGCCGATGGAGCACTGGAACTGGACGAATTGATAACCATGCTATTTGGTACGCAGGAAGTAGCTAAATATATCTGCCGCCGCATCTACCGCTTTTTTGTATATGGCAATATCGATAGCACCATTGAAGCCAATGTAATTACGCCGCTGGCTTATATTTTCCGTACCAGCAATTATGAAATAAAGCCGGTACTAAGCGCTCTGTTTAAAAGCGAACACTTTTTCGATGTGCTTTCGCAGGGAGCCATGATAAAAAGCCCGGCTGATTTTGCAATAGGTATGCAGCGGGAAATGAAGAATATTTTTCCGCCTGCCAGCAATCCGGTGCTACAGTACAAAATGCTGAATTATATAGCCATCACCACCATGGGCAGTATGGATCAAAACCCTGGTGACCCGGTAAACGTATCGGGCTGGGCGGCTTACTACCTCGATCCTTTGTACGATAAAGTATGGCTAAGCACCGATACCTATACCAAGCGGCGCAACTTTATCAATACAATGCTTACCACGGGCTATAGCAATACCAATCAAAAGATAATCATTGATCCACTGGCAATAGCTTCCCGCATGAATAATACTGCTGACCCCAATGTATTGGTGCAGGATTTCAACACTTACTTTCTGCGGATGCAGCTATCAGCAGCATCGTTGGCCACTATTAAGCAAAGCGTACTGCTAACCGGCCAAACAAGCGACTACTACTGGAGTGATGCCTGGAATGCCTACGTAGCCAATCCTAACCTTAAAGTAAATGTTGATACCGTAACTACCCGACTTAAAAACCTGTGTACTTACTTTCTTATGCTGGAAGAGTATCATCTTATGTAAAGAAAAGTCTGGAAAACGGAAAGTCCGAAAGGCCGAAAGAAAGACCAAAATTTTTTCAACCGCTCACCATTTACACTTCACCTTCTTCATTCACTATTGACCATTCATCATTGATAATTATCTGAAATGGAACGCAGAAAATTTATACGCAATACTGCCGCCAGTGCCGTAGCACTGCCC
>CAXTDG010000110.1:0-10192 GCA_964242675.1 uncultured Chitinophagaceae bacterium | reverse complement strand
TTGAATACTTCATTTTGAGGCACTACATACCAGCCTTTGCTGAAATCTTTGTTTTCCCATACCGGTATTTGCGCCCCTAGTAGCAAGCGGCTTCGTTGTGAGAAATCTCTTACGCCATCTTCCCGTACAAAACGCTGCTCCAGCCTTGCCCGTAATTGCAACTCAGTTCGGCCGCTTTTTGTATCGAATTGATATTGCTCGTACAGCCGGTTTTCGTTCATGTAATCGTACCAGTGTTTCAGATCATTATACTCCCTATCGCCTTTGTAAGTGAAGCCTGCACCAACGCTGTGCTTATCGGAAATTTTATAATTAATACCAGCCCGTAGTAGCGTAGCAGCAGCATATTTTAGTTGGTCTTCCGAACGCAGTTGCTCCTCGGTAAGCAGGCTGAAATGATTGAACAGCTTAGTGCTCTGCGATAAATAAATCCAGCCTCGATTGTCAAAACGCTGAGCTACAGCAGCCGAACAGATAGTAGTGAAGCAGGTGAGCAGTAGGTATTTAAAAAACATGTTGTATTTGATTTGGCCCCTATCGCTCAACAACTATACCGCATCGCTGAACCATTTTAAATTAGTCAATAGCCCGGTTGATGAAATCCAGCATCGGTTTTAAAGCACTAAACGTATCCGCAATATCTTTCACCAGCTTTTCCGATAGCAATTCTTCATCGCTTACCGGTTTCATGGCTACAAAACTTTTCAGCTTCAGGTATTCAATAGCAGGGTTGGTTTCCTCGTAGCCTTTCGGTGGCCTGCTAAGGGTGTATTCATCGCTTTTGTTTATATCACTATAAGCCGCTTTAAATTTTTTATCTGTTACAATGCTGTTGAATTCTTCCCAGTTGTAATCAATTTCCTGTCGCACCTTTTTTAGTTCGGCGGGCTGAGGCATCCACATGCCTCCACCTATGAAAGCAGCACCAGGCTCACAATGCAGGTAGTAGCCGGCTTCCAAGCCTTTTTTACCACCCTTGCTCAGGCTCATACCAAAGTTCGTTTTATAGGGCGTTTTGTCTTTGGCAAAACGAATGTCCCGGTTGATGCGGAACAGGCAATCTTTGGGTTGCAGGTGCTGAATGGTATCGTCAAACTTTGCGGTGGCTTTTATTACCTCAGCAGCTAGTTGTTCAAAATCTTTTTTAGCGGTTTCGTATTGATTGCGGTGCTCGTCGAACCAGGGTTTATTGTTATTCTTCTTTAAGTTTTTCAGGAACTGAAGCGTTTCTTTTTGCAGCATAATAAATTGGTGTAAAGCTGGCTAAAAGTAAGCGCTGACCCCATAAAAAACTAACCTTAATTAACCGCCACACCTTTAATTACTTTTTGAGTGGTACTTAGTATTTCGCCAGATGTTTTGCTAATACCAACCTGATAAATACCGGGTACCAACGACTGCACATTTACAGGTAAATTATTGGTGCCTACCTGTAGGGATAAAATTGTTTTCAACACCGTTTTTCCAGTAGCATCCATCATCCATACAATTGCCTTTTCTGCTTGTGCAGCCGTGTATTGTAGGTTCATAATATTGCCAACCGGGTTGGGTGCTACTACCAGGTTATTCTGCGTTGTGCAATGACTGCTTACTGCCTTCAACGGGCTGTACGAAATACTACCATCCCGGCTGGTCATTTTCAGCCGGTACCAGGTTTTGGTAGCAGCTTGTAGCAAGGTGAAGCTGTAATTATTTTGCGTTTGGCCACCTCTGGCAATTGCAGTTTTTGCAGAAGAAAAATTTCTTGTATCAATACTGGTTTCGATGGTATAATTATCACCGTCATCATCTGTAGCTGTCCATTGTAGTAAAGCATTGCAGTTGGATGCATTGGCTGTGAACTGTTGTAAGGCAATTGGTAAAACCTGGTACGTAGTATTGCAGCAGCAACCATTGCTATCAGTATCTATGCCCCCGGCCGGAACTGTGGTGTTAGTGGCAGCAGTATTAGGCGGCCCAAAGCTGGGGTAAGGGTAACTGGAACTAAAAAATTCGGGTGGGCTGGAGCGGTACAGGCTTGCTTCGTTCAGGGTAAGGGTAAGGGCCGGAAAAATAACGCCCCGTACCCGATTAGCCCATTCAAGGTTGCCACTACCAGTTAGCATATACATACCGTTGGTAATGTTGGTAATTTCATTACCCATCAGGTTGCTTGAATCGCCTGCGCCAACGTTCATGAAAAGACCATAATTAGCGCCCCGATTACGGAAGAAGGTATTGAACGGTCCATTGACACCATGCGAATTATCGATGATCATATTTTGCCCGTAGTTGCCCTCAAACAGGTTGGCGTAGGGCCAGTTGCCATGCAGCACCATATCGCCGGCGGCATCGGTTGGTATCACTGGTGATGCGTCTGACCAATAAGGTTGTGTAGAATAATTGTACGACAGCACATTGCCATTGGCCCCAGACTGCAATAGCATAGAATGCCGCAAGTGCTGAAAGGTGTTGTTCTCCACCAGGCACTCGCCACTGGTGCTTTGCAGCACTACACCGTAGCCCTGCCCACTACCGCCATAGGCAAATGCCCCATGGAAGTTGCTGCCGGTTACTTGTATGTTGGTAGCAGAGGTAATGTTTACATGGGCAAAATTGGTGCTATCGCTTTCTATATTTTTTACCCAGCACTTAGCCGCATTTTCTATGCGAATGTTGGATGATTGCCAGCTGCTGGCATCCAACCGTTTGATAGATAAGCACTCAATGCCGCTACCTGTTGCAGGCTGCAGCCGGGTAATTTTGGGTACATCAGTCAGGCTATAATTTTTACGCAAAGGAGAATTCAGAAAAATTGTATTGCTGCTAATAGAATTGATCTGCACCAACTGCCCTACGCTACCCAGCGCCCATGCAGAGGCTACTAAAGCGGAGTCATTTTGGCTGAGCCGGATATAATCGCCTGCGGCAAAACCTGCTGTGCTGTTTACGTTGAGGGTAGTGGCTCCTTTGTCGGCAGATACAGTAATACTAGCCGAGGTAGATTGCATAGTACCAGCTATGGAAATCAAGTCGTTGTTAGCACCATTTAAGTTGAAAATGAGGTGCGTATCGGTACGGCCTTCCCCTTTTAAAATAACGTTGGAAGGCAACGTAACAGGCTGGTTGAAAAAATAAGTGCCTTCTGGAAAAAAGATAGTACAAGGCTGGCCATAAAAACTATTGATAGCTGCCTGTAATGCACCATTGCAGGAAGCGGAGCCATTGGTAGCTGCACCAAAATAAGTAATACTTGTTGTGCTATAAGTTGGCGTGATGCTGCCATAGCCAGCTTTGCTCCAGTTGACCCTGCGATTGACTGGTAAAATCTGTACTCATAAAAAATGCAATGAGGATGCAGCCAGTAATGCTGCAAAAAGAATCTGCTTCATGCTGTCTTCGATAGAATATTGAAAGAATGTACCGTTGCAAAACACACTTGCCACTGCTCACTTTTCCGGACAACCGGCGGTGCAACGATACCTGGATTTAAAACGATTTTTTAGAACACGAATATTGGATAAGGAACGGGATTATACGTATAACATACAACGTCTGTAAAATTAGCTTCTGTGTGTTGAATAGCCAATTTTATTTATGCGAAAGAAAACAAAAAACCCACGGTTGACGCCGTGGGTTGTACAAGATGAAAATCGACTTACATTCCAACTTCAGCTGTTGTTTGTTCGGCAACAGGTTGCTCTTTCAGCACCTCCATTTTGTGACCTACCTTGGTAAAGGCTGCGATAGCTTTATCCAGATGTTCCTGCGTATGGGCAGCACTCAGTTGCACCCTTATGCGGGCCTGCCCTTTGGCTACTACCGGGAAGAAGAAGCCAATAACATACACGCCTTCATCCAGTAATTGAGCAGCAAAGTTTTGCGCTACAACTGCATCGTACAGCATGATAGGAACAATCGGGTGATCACCAGGCTTGATATCGAAACCGGCAGCCGTCATTTTCTCCCGGAAGTATTTGGTATTGAATTCCAGTTTATCCCGCAGATCGGTGGTTTCGGTAAGCATTTCCAAAACGGCAATACTAGCACCTACAATGCTGGGGGCTACCGTATTACTAAACAGGTAAGGTCGGCTACGCTGGCGAAGCATTTCAATTACATCCTTTTTACCGCTGGTAAAGCCGCCACTGGCACCGCCCAAAGCTTTTCCCAATGTACCGGTGATAATATCAATGCGACCCATTACGCCCCGGTATTCATGCGTACCACGACCAGTTTTTCCCAGGAAACCGCTGCTATGGCACTCGTCAATCATTACGATAGCATCGTACTGATCCGCTAAGTCGCAGATTTTATCCAGTTGGGCAATAGTACCATCCATGCTGAAGCTGCCATCGGTAACAATGATGCGACTACGCAGATTTTGCGTTTCCTGTAGTTTGGCTTCCAGGTCGGCCATATTATTGTGCTCGTAGCGGTAGCGTTGTGCCTTGCAAAGGCGTACACCATCAATAATGCTGGCATGGTTCAGCGAATCGGAAATGATTGCGTCCTGCTCATTAAATAGTGGTTCAAATACACCACCATTGGCATCAAAAGCAGCAGCGTATAAAATGGTATCGTCTGTTCCTAAAAACTCAGCAATCTTCTGTTCCAGTTCTTTATGAATATCCTGCGTACCGCAAATAAAACGTACGCTGCTCATGCCATAGCCATGTGTATCAATGGCTTTATGAGCTGCCTCAATTACTTTGGGGTGGGATGATAAACCGAGATAATTATTGGCGCAAAAGTTTAAAACGGTCTTTCCGTTTACAGTTATTTCCGGTCCCTGCTCGGATGTAATGATGTGTTCCTTTTTAAGCAATCCGGCTTCATTTATTTCGGCTACTTCAGTAGCTATGCGTTCGCTAAATTTTGTGTTCATGTGGCAATGTTTTTATTGCGGCGAAGGTAGGGAAACACATAAGTCGGTAGAGAGCAGTTGACAGTCAGCAGGAAATACAATTCACCGCAGTAGTTGTAGTTCTCTTTGTATGTTTTCTCTGGCTATGGCTTCATATTTATTTTGGGAAAATTCAGTTTTATAAATGCTTTTCATATCTAAAAAATGCTGTAGCACCTTGCGGCGGCCGGGCTTATACAGCAGGTCAGGATAGATAGAATATTCTTTTCGAATGGCTTTTGTGTAGGCTTCATATTCGGGCCAATCAGCGCCTAGGATGCTTAGGTCGGCATCAGTGAAATAATTGATGTCTGTATTGGTAGAAATAGAATGGCTTTTAGTGGCCAAGATCATTTGCTTACATTGTTCTGCTTTTTCGGCAGGATATTGAATTTGCTGTAAACGATTCACTGCTATGACAGCACTTTGTTCTTCATTGTCTTTTGCGGTAGACTTGTAAATAAGATCATGGTAAAACAAGGCAAATAACACTGTGTTCCAATCCAACATTTTCTCCTCAACTAGCTGTAGTTGCGAATACATATTTTGTAAATGCTGTAACGTATGGTAGTGCCGACCTTTTGATGAGTAGTGATCTTCTATTTCTGACCAAAATTGCTTTATAAGATTTTCATCAGAAGTATACTTCCCTAATAACTGTGTAAAGATGGTTTGAAGCATCCGTGAAAGTAAAATATTGACGAACACACTTTTATTCCTCCGCTCATCCTTTTTTCAACTCCTGTGTAACCTTTCCTAAACTGCCCCGTTCTACCTTTACGCTTTTAGATACCAGAACTAACAAACCGGCTACCGCCATGACCGATATAGAGTACAACGAATGTGTGAATCAGTACGCAGACAATGTGTACCGGTTTATACTGAAAAGCCTCCGCCACACCGAGGATTCACAAGACGTAGTGCAAAGCGCTTTTGAGAAATTATGGGTGAACCGAGCACAGGTAGAAACAGAAAAAGCCAAGGCTTACCTGTTCACCATTGCCTACCACCAGATGATTGATAACCTGCGCAAAGTGAAACGGATGCACTATAAAGAAGAATTGCCCGAAACCGCCGCTGGTACAACCCTGCAGCCGCAACGCCACCTGAAAAAACAGTTGGAAGAAGCGCTGGCCACTCTTAATGAAACCCAACGCACACTGGTAATGCTTAAGGATTATGAAGGGTACAGTTATGAAGAGATAGGCGAAATAACGAACCTGAACATCAGCCAGGTAAAAGTATACCTGCACCGGGCACGGATATCGCTACGCAACTATCTGGTAAGGCTAGAGAACGTGGTGTAAGGAAGTTTAAAGTTTAAAGTCTAAAGTTCTGATAGTTGTAGTTTGATAATATAGTTTAAAATCCACGCACCATTCACATTCCTACTTCACGATTGACGATTCACGCCTCACGACCATTCATTCACCATTCACTATTGACCATTCACCATGATTAATCGCAATAATTACGAAGAATATTTTCTGCTGCTGGCCGATAACGAATTGTCGGCGGAAGAAGCGATTGCCGTAAAGTTGTTTGCAGCACAGCATCCGGATTTAGCAGAAGAACTGGATATACTCATGAGTTGCCGGTTGGAAGTTGACGCAATACCTGCTTTCCCTAAGGAAAAACTACTTCGTACTACACTTTGGAATGCAGACAATCCTGAACCAGTACACACTCAAATGCTATTAATGCTGGATGGCGAACTGGCTGCTACTGAAAAGCAACAATTGCAGGCTCAGATTGCTAACAGTAGTACACTACAAACCGAGTGGAACACACTACAACAAACCAAACTGGTAGCGGAAGCTCTTGTGCATCCTGACAAAGAATCTTTATGGCGCAACGACCGCAAAGTGCGACCACTACTTTGGATGCGTTGGGTTGCCGCAGCCGCTGTGGTTACAGGGTTGGGCTGGTTCACCTGGATGCAGCAAAAACCACAAGCTGTAGCTCCATCTAATACAATAGCTAGTATTACAACTCCTAAAAAAGAAGTGATTGAAAATACACAGCCACAAAGTAGCACCAACACCTCATCACAGCCAGTTACAAACGACGATGCTCAACCAGCACAAACACAGCAGATAACAGCTACTACACCAAGTACACAAACACAAGCCGATAACAGGCAACCGCAAACAAATAGCCAGTCAGCCGAACCAAAAGTAAGTTTGGCGGCGAATGATAATACCGGACTTGTTTCCAATTCCGGTACTGAAAACACCCCTGTTGAGGTTGAACCTGTTACAGCCCGATTGAGCAGTACAGATGTAAGTTTAACAACCGACCAAGCGGATGTAACCGAACAGGTAGCACATCTTTCTACTAAAACCATAACCTCACCTTTACTTGCTGCTAACCAAAAAATCGATGCTTTTACTGGCAGTAAAAATGGAATGCTTGAAGAAGAGGACGACTATATAACGGTTGGTGGTGCCCGTATCAACCGGCATAAAATGCGGGGCTTGTTTCGCAATGTAACCCGCTCTGTAGCCCGCACTTTTAGCAAAAGCAAAATGGAACCAGATGTGTATGCTACCCGGTGATAAAGCATCTTGGCAGTGCAAATTTCTGCTGGCCTTTTCAATACAATTTATATAGAAGTAAAATCAGATTGCAGTATCCACAATGCTGTTTCGTATAGCATTGTACATTGCCGGCCGGCAGGTGCTGCAGTCCTTTTCAATACCAATTCATTTCTACCCATCAAAAAAAAGTACAGCCTCATACAATGAAAACGTTCTTATTTACAGCCATGGCGCTGTTTTCATCAGCCATCACTTTTAGCCAAACCGATACTACCGGCAGCAAGACAGACACCATAAAAGTGGGTGGCATGACCATCATCCGCAAAAAAGGAAATAGCAGCGATAGTTCCTGGCAGCGCTTCAACCAGTGGAATAAAAAATACACCCACAACAAAAATGTAGAGAACAGCTACCTCATGCTCGATCTGGGGTTTTCCAATTTCAACGATCAGACTGCTTATGGTTCAGCTGCTACCAACACTTACGCTGTAGCCCGACCCGGCCAGCCCGCCTTCGGCAAAAGCGATTTCAACCTACGCAATGGCAAGTCCATCAACTTTAGCCTATGGTTTTTTATGCAGAAGCGTAACCTGGTAAAGCATGTCATCAACTTGAAATATGGTATTGGTATAGAAACCAACAACTACCGCTTTCAAAACAATATCAGCTTCAAAGACCAGCCGCAGCCTTATGTGTTCCGGGACAGCCTCAGTTTTTCCAAAAACAAGCTGGCGCTGGATTACCTGACCGTACCGGTGATGCTGAACTTTGTAGTAAACAAGAAGAGCGATAACCCGTTTGTATTCTCGGCCGGAGCTTCTGTTAGCTACCTGTACAGTAGCCGCAACAAGCAGATAAGCAACGAACGGGGCAAACAGAAAAACCGGGGCAACTATGATATTGAAAAATTCAAACTGAGTTACGTTGCTGAAATAGGCCTAGGCCTCGTAAAACTCTATGGCTCTTATTCCCCTAAAAGTGTGTTTGAACGTGGCCTGGATCTACGCCCCTTCAACATCGGCATTCGGATAGGCGGATAGTTTCAATAAGCAACGAGCAATAGGCAAAAAGCAAACAATTTAATTGCCTTTCAATAATTAAAATAAAAACCCAGCAGTTAATATAACTGCTGGGTTTTTATTTCGTTCCGGGGTTCATTTTCATTTCCCCTTTCCTTGTTGCAATTTTTTCAGTTCCTGCACCAATCGGCTCACCGGCAGGCCCATTACATTGTAGAAATCGCCATTGATACTTTTGATGCCAATTACCCCAATCCACTCTTGTATAGCGTAGGCACCTGCTTTATCGTACGGCTTATAATTTTCTACATAGTATTCAATCTGCTCCGCTGTCAGTGGATGAAAATCAACCGTCGTAATATCGGAAAAAGCTGTTTCTTTTCCTCCAGCCACAATTACTACACCCGTAATCACCCGGTGGGTGCGACCCTGCAGCCGGGTCAGTATTTTAATGGCTTCTTCCTGGTCTTTTGGCTTGCCAATAATATCGTTGTCCAGCACTACTACGGTGTCTGCCGCTACAATAGGTAGCTCATCTGTGCCTTCGTCGTAGCCTTCTTTTAGGGCTGCTATTTTTCGTTGTACGGCGGTGGCTTTTTCTCTGGCTATATGTACTGGCACTTCTTCTGTTGGTACGCCTTCGGGTATGGTTTCCAGCGTTTCCTGTGTGATGATTTCAAACGGCACTTCAGCCCATTCAAGTAGCATTTTGCGCCGGGGCGATTGCGAAGCAAGGATGATTTTGGGTAAACTCATAGTGTAAAAATAGAGAGAAAGCTGTTGAGCAATGAATAGCCAGCTTTTATCTGAAACAAAACAGCCCTGTATTGCTACAGGGCTGTTTCTATAAAATGTAGAAAATCAATATTCAGTCTGATAACTGACAACTGATTTCTGAAAACTTAGTGATGATGATGCTCTCTGTGGTGTTCCTGTTGCTTGATGAATTCATCACGGCTCATCCACTCGTCGTTGTATTGTACTTGCGAACTTAAAGCGAAGAATAATTTGCCTGTAGCAATTTCATTATAGGCTTCGTCTACAAACTTTTTGTCTTTCACCATTTTGTCCAGGTAGCCTTCCAGCCACGGCATTTGGGCCGGGTCGCCCTGTCCACCCATGTAGCCCATTATCTGGCGCAGTGCATGTGCCCGAATATCTTCCTGCTCTACCTCTACGCCATATTGCTTCATCAGCGTATCAGAAATCAGCGTCCACTTCAGGGAGCTTTGGAAAGAAGGCCATGATTGTTCCGCTTCTGCCTCTGTTTTAGGTTTTTCACCACCCTGGCGAATCCACTTTTTCAGGAAACCTTCGGGCAAATCAATGGTAGTATGATCAAGCAGGTAATGATAAATTTGGTCATTCACCTGCGTCATATCCTGTTGATCCCAGTAGTTTTGAACACCTCCTTTTACTGCTTCCCGAAAAGCTGCTTCATCTGTAATCTCTTGAGTTGGGAAAACTTGCTTAAACAGTTCCTCGTCAACCGGGTGCTTCTCCGTGTATTTAATTCCTTTGATAGTAAGGGTGAACTGCTTGCTGGTATCTTCATTTTCCAGCTTCAGGTTTTTCAGTAGCCAGTTCAGTGTTTCTTCGTTGAAGGCTTCGCTTAATGTCACCGTTAGCGTAGCTTCTTTTTGCAAGCCAATCAGTTGAGGGCGGGTATTTTCATTGAAATCTTTTACCCAGATATTTACTTCCTTATCTATGCCAGCCGCTTCACCTTCCGCTACGTTTGCTGTAAA
>CAXTDG010000109.1:0-10221 GCA_964242675.1 uncultured Chitinophagaceae bacterium | reverse complement strand
GTACAGGCATATCCGTCTTTAACGTGTTTAGCGAAAATCGCAAAAAATTTGATAGAAGTGCTAATTTCTAAAACTTTTTTTGCAACTTTCCATAAATCAATCCTTTCTTGTATGAGAATGAATAAATAATCCATGTATGCTCTTGTTTTCAAATGCATTACGGATGGCTATTCCAAACAAGCTGGCGGTAGATAAAACTTTGATTTTAGGGCTATGATGCTGCAAGGGGATGGTATCGCAAACTACTAGCTCCTCTAAGACACTATTATTAATATTATCGTACGCTTTTCCGCTCAATACGGGGTGAGTACACATAGCTCTTACACTTCGGGCGCCTTTATCTTTTAGCATACCTGCAGCCTTTGCCAGGGTACCGCCAGTATCGCAGATATCATCAATTAACACTACATCTTTTCCATCTACATCACCAATAAGCGTCATGCTGGCAATTTCGTTAGCTCTTTTACGGTGTTTATCGCAAATCACCATTTCTGCACTAAAATAGCTGGCTATTTCCCTCACCCGGTTAGTACTGCCTACATCTGGAGCAGCAAAGGTGAGATCAGGCATCCGCAACGATTCTATATAAGGAATGAAAATGGCTGAACTATCTAAATGGTCAACCGGGATATCGAAATAACCCTGAATCTGTGGTGCATGTAGATCCATTGTTACTACCCGGTCGGCACCAGCGGCAGTAAGCATATTGGCTACCAGCTTGCTACCAATGGCTACCCGTGGGCGATCCTTCCGGTCCTGGCGGCTGTATCCGTAGTATGGCATTACCGCAATTACTTTATAAGCACTGGCTCGGCGGGCAGCGTCTATCATTAGCAGCAGTTCCATTAAGTTATCGCTGGGCGCAAAGGTGCTTTGTATCAAAAAAACATAATCGCCCCGGATGCTTTCGCAATATTCTACTCCAAACTCCCCGTCGCTAAAATGCTGTAGTGTAATTTTTCCTAATTTACCACCGAAACTATTTGCTATTTTTTCGGCCAGGTATTTTGATCCGGAACCGCTAAAAATTCGGGCATTTGCCATTGGAAGAATGTTTAAAGTTTAAAGTCTAAGGTTTAAAGTTGTATATGTCTGGTAGGTTTCCATTTCTTCAGTTTTGCAAAATTTTAAATAGCAGCAGCATGCAACTAAATAGAAATGTTGCAATAAAGAACTTTAAACCTTAGACTTTAAACTTTAAACTGTATTTCTGACGAGGCGAAGATATTAGTTGACCCTACACTTCTAAAAACTACTTATGGATAATTTACCCACGCCTTCTAACTCCATCAAGCACTGGGCTG
This sequence comes from uncultured Chitinophagaceae bacterium, assembly GCA_964242675.1. Taxonomy (GTDB): domain Bacteria; phylum Bacteroidota; class Bacteroidia; order Chitinophagales; family Chitinophagaceae; genus JAZKFT01. The sequence continues at coordinate 8,917 of CAXTDG010000109.1, read as the reverse complement.
AGGACGACCGTCCCCGTGAGAAGCTATTGGCCAAAAGCCCAACCGCACTCAGTAATAGCGAATTGCTAGCCATCCTTATCAACAATGGCACCCGTAGCCGTTCGGCACTCGATCTGGCAAAAGACATTTTGAAGCTTGGTAAAGACAACCTGAATGAATTAGGTCGCCTAACAGTAAAGGATTTGCAAAAAGTAGGTGGCATAGGGCCAGCTAAGGCAGTAACTATTGCTGCAGCACTGGAATTAGGCCGCCGTCGTCAGGCGGCAGAATCATTAGTGAAACCAGCCGTTAGTAGCAGTAGTGCTGTTGCCGAATACCTACGTAGTGTGTTGCAAGATGAAACTAGGGAGATTTTCGTAGTCATTTTTCTCAACCGGGCCAATCGTATCAATGGACATCATGTTATTAGTACCGGCGGCATTACTGGTACGGTGGCAGATCCACGGATTATTATGAAAAAGGCACTGGAGGAAAATGCAACGGGCATCATTCTATCTCACAATCATCCCTCCGGCAATATCAACCCCAGCCGGGAAGACATTAACCTGACTAAAAAAATAAAAGAGGCGGCTAGCTATCTCGATATTTCAGTGCTAGACCACATCATCATTGGCAATGACAAGTACTACAGCTTTGCTGATAGCGGAGATCTTTAGTAATTGATAATTACCTAGATAGTGCAGTAAATAATATTTTAAATGAAAAATGGTGAATACTGGTTTGAAACCTAGCATTCACCATTATCAATTATTCATTGTCAATTATCAATTGCTCATTATGCCATCTGGCCCAATTGCTTCAGATAACGGTAATGGGCGCCAATAGCTTTCGCCATCGTTGGATACTCAATATATTCTATCCCATATTCCTGGCAAACGCTACGTACAATGCGGCTGATGGCTGGATAATGCACATGAGAAATTTTAGGAAACAGGTGATGCTCAATCTGGAAGTTTAGTCCACCAACCATCCAGCTGATTACTTTACTACGAGTAGCAAAGTTGGCTGTGGTTTTTATTTGGTGTATAGCAAATTCATCAGGCAGTTTGTTAGTATCAATATGCGCCAAAGGAAAATGAGTATGCTCTACTGTATGAGCTAATTGGAAAACGATGCTTAAAACAAAACCTGCTACCATAGCCATAGTAAGAAAACCTAAAAGCCAGGGCGTAAAGCCAACCATAAAAATGGGGATTACGATATAAACAGCAGCATGTGTACGCTTACCCGCCCAAAATTTAATATGGTCTTTAGTTTCCATTTTCTTCAAAGGCACATCCCCTATTTTACCAGTGAAATACTTTTTATAATCGCTAACAAAAATCCAGAAGATGTATAGAATCATGTATAAAAACCAGAAATAACCGTGTTGAAAACGGTGAAGCCACAACTTTTTCTGATGCTCATTCATACGTAGAAAAATGCCAGCGTCCATATCATCATCCACGCCTTCTACATTAGTAAAGCTGTGATGAATCATGTTGTGCTTCATATTCCACATAAATGCGTTACCACCTAAAAAGTCAAGCGACCAGGCAGCAAAAGTGTTCAGCCATTTGTATTTGCTAAAACTTCCGTGAGCTCCATCGTGCATTACATTGAAGCCTACACCGGAAATCACAAGCCCTAATAAAGCACACTCCAGCAAAGCCAATGGCCATACTGGTGTAAAGAAAACCAGGTGTACGTAAGTAAGTGCCAGCAGTGTTACTAAAACAATTGCCTTAACGTATAGCTTACGATTACCAGTGCTTTTTTTACCCAAGGTATCAAAATACTGTTGTACACGGGTCTTCAGCACGGCATGGATAGAAGGACTAGCCTGCGGAAATTTAGGAACCATTGAAATAATTTATATTGATTTGATAATAGAAGAAGATATTGGAAAGAATGTGAAACAATGAAAACTGTGCCGGTAGTGTAAAATGGCAAGTTTACTATGCTATATGTACGAGGACGAGGGCGGTAAAGATAAGCTTCGGCAGGTAGAGAACCGCTAATGTTTTGTTAGCGCATTGCCATTAAATTATTACAAACAGATAAGAAAGGCCGACTTCTACCCTACTGATTTAAACGCAAATTTCTTCTGGCTTAAAAAGCTGAAACTTACTACCAGCAAAATAGTAAGAAACATAGATGGCGTAGGATACCAACCAAAAACCTCTACAAAAAGTTTCAGCAGTACGTAATTTAGTAACAGGCAAATAACAACGACCGTAATATAACGTACCGCCTGGTGCCGCCCTTTTACATCGCTTTCGTTGAACACCACATAGCGGGATAGCAAAAAACCTATCGGGAAAGTAAATACAATTGCCACTAGGAAGGCAGCTATATGGGGCTTGAACGTAATCACCCCAATATTCCAGTTCTGTTTTTTGAAAATGAAATTGTAACTGATATAGTACACAACAAGGTTCAGCAGTTGGTTGGCACCGCCACAGGCCGCATAGCGAAAGGTTTGGTGCGGTATGATTTTCCGGAATGGCGGATAGAAAAAATCGATCACCTGCATGAGCCAACCGGCGGTTTGCTGGCTTCGGGCATTAAATATTTCTTTGGTGCGAATGATACGGCTCATATAACAAGGCTGCAAAGGTAGCCGGATTGTTTACTTTTGCCGCCCCGAAAAATATCTTTACCAACATGTTAGTTACGGCACAGCTACGGCAGCATACAGCACTTGCACTAAAAGCGTTATACCAGATTGAAATAGCAGAAAGTGACATTCCACTCAACCAAACCAAGCCTGAATTTGAAGGTAATTACACCATTGTGTTGTTTGGGTATGTAAAGCAACTAAAGAAAAGCCCCGATGCATTAGGAACAGAACTTGGCGATTGGCTGAAGCATAATGTACCACATTTGGTAGCTGGCTATAATATTATTAAAGGTTTTTTAAACCTCACCATTGCGCCGCAGGTATGGGCCGATTTTTTGCATAAAAACTTTGACAACTCCTTTTTTGGCCAGCAACCACTAAATGGCAAGACGGTGATGGTGGAGTATGCTTCGCCTAATACCAACAAACCGTTGCACCTGGGACACTTACGTAATATTTTCCTGGGGTGGAGTGTAGCCGAAATTTATAAAACGGCTGGCTACAACGTGGTAAAAAGCTGCATTGTAAACGACCGGGGCATACACATTTGCAAAAGCATGATTGCCTGGCAGCTATTTGCCGAAGGCGCTACACCGGAAAGTACTAACACGAAAGGCGACCATTTCGTGGGCGACTACTACGTAAAATTTAATGATGAATACAAGCGGCAGGTGGCTGAATTAGTGGAAGGTGGAGTTGCCAAAGAAGTGGCCGAAAAAGACGCTCCCATCATGAAAGGAGCCCAACAAATGTTGTTCGATTGGGAGCAGGGCAAACCGGAAGTGATGGAGCTATGGAAAAAGATGAACGGCTGGGTATACAAAGGTTTTGATGAAACCTACAATCGCATTGGGGCCGATTTTGATAAAACTTACTACGAAAGCAATACTTACCTATTAGGAAAAAAGATAGTGCAGCAAGGACTGGAAAAAGGCGTTTTCTATAAAAAAGACGATGGCAGCGTTTGGATAGACCTGACCGCCGATGGATTAGATGAAAAGTTGGTACTACGGAAAGATGGCACTTCCGTGTATATTACCCAAGATATTGGGCTGGCAGAAGATAAATATGCCGCCTACAAAATGAACGAAAGCATTTACGTAATTGGCGATGAGCAGAACTACCACATGAAAGTGCTGGGCCTCATTTGTAAAAAAATGGGAATGCCGTTTGCCGATGGTATTTACCACCTGAGCTACGGCATGGTGGAACTGCCTACCGGCCGTATGAAAAGCCGGGAAGGCACTGTGGTAGATGCTGATGACCTGGTGGATGAAATGCAAGCCGTAGCGAAAGCTAAAACAGAAGAACTAGGTAAGGTGAAAGACTTCAGCGATATCGAACTGGAAAAGCTATACACCACGCTGGGCTTGGGTGCTCTGAAGTTTTACCTGCTGCGGGTTGATCCGAAAAAGAAAATGATTTTTAACCCGGAAGAAAGTATTGACTTTCATGGCTTCACCGGGCCGTTTGTGCAGTACACGTATGCCCGTATTCAATCGGTACTACAGACCGAAGGCAAGGCTTCAGCAGAAGAACTGAACAAGCTTAAAACGGCCTTTTTACCACTGGAAAAAGACCTGCTATTTCTGTTGGAGCAATATCCTGAAATCATCAGCCAGGCAGGTGTCGAGATGAATCCTTCGGTAGTGGCTATTTATATTTTCAAGCTAGCTAGTCTGTACAATTCCTTTTATACAGAGCATTCTATAGCCAATGCTGAAACAGAAGAGAAGAAACAACTACGGCTTACCATTAGCCAAATAACGGCTCAGGTAATTGAAAGTGGCATGCATCTGCTGGGAATTGAAGTGCCAGAACGGATGTAATACAACATTTTATTAAAAGCGGCATTCGCATAGGGGTGCCGTCTTAAAATGAGTTTTTAATACTTAGGATTCGTTTTGAATAATTTGCTCAATAGCTTGTTTAATGCTTTTTAATTCGTTGGTCAATGCATTCCAAACTATCTGTGTATCTATTTCAAAATATCTGTGAATAAGAACATTACCAAAATTTTTGAGTAATCGCCAATCTATTTGTGGATGGGCTTGTTGAAAGGTTGCCGAAAATTTACCAGCTGCTTCACCTATTACTTCAAAGTTTCTATACACAGCGTCTTGTATAAGATTGCTGGAATCGAAAAGATGGTAATCCATGCCTTTTGTATATTCTTCAATCCGCTTAATAGCCTCTTGTACATCACCTAAAAGCAAGAGATAGTTTCTTTCAGACATAGATTAAGTCTTTTTGCACAAAAGGCCAATATTTAGGCTGTATAGCTCTTTTGGAAACAAGATCAACTTTTGCTTGCAAAATATCTTCTAAGTCCATAGCCAGCCGAATAAAAGATAAGCCAACATTACTGTTGCTAAAACTTACCAAGATGTCTATGTCGCTGCCCAAACCTGCTTCGTGACGGGCATATGAACCAAACACGCCTAGCTCTGCAATTGAATATTTTTCTTCCAATACAGGCTTGTGCTTACGGAGAAGTTGTAATAACTGGTCGAGGCTATGCATTATTAATAAACTAACTTTTCAAATTAATAAACTAACTTTTCAAAATTACTACCTGTAAAATAATTCTGTTTGTCAAAATCTGTGACATGCAATTAAGATCGCATCAGTAAAAGCTCAATAGTAGCACAACACTTGAACGGTGCTAACGCCGCATGAGTTCAATGGATAGATAATAGCCTGGCTCAAAAAAAACGGTAAAAAGTATGCTACCCGTGATGTAAAAACCAGCAAAGTGGTAACTGCACTCTGCTCCACCATTCGGTCTGGCCTGCGGTGCCGACCGATGGATTACCAGTTATTCATGTGCTCCTTTACAATGCGTTCGGGGTCGGCGGCTTTTCGGTCTTTCCATTTTTTATCGTAGCCTACAAAGAAGCTGAGCCAAATAGTTCTGCTGAGTCGCATAAGATAAGGATAGGTTAGCCCCAGGATTGCGAAGTAGGTAAACATCCAGATGAAGATGCTATTGTCGGCAAAATGGATTCCGAAAAGAACTTGCCCGGCAACGAAAGTAGTAACGCCCACTGCCACGCAAAGAGCATAACTCACATAACCGGTACCGTAATAAAAACCTACCTCAATTTCCATAGGCTGGCCGCACAAAGGGCAACGCTCGTCCATTGCCATATTTTTGGCATTGTTCAGGCTCATTTTATTTTTAAACATATCGCCCCGGCGGCAGCGGGGGCAGCGAAGTGTTAGCAGGCTCCAGATGTAATTGGGCGTTTTGTCAGAAAATTTGGAAAGGTCAGTTAGGGATGTTTCGGCAGGGCTATTATCGGCAGGTATCATACAAACACAATTTCTTGTTCGTAAAGGTAAAGGCTTACGGATTGAATATTTTTTCCATTCCGGTGCTGCGGCTTCCTTTTACCAATATATAGTTGCCGGTGCTTTGCTGGCGGCTCCACCAGTCGGCGGCATCTGTAGCTGTATCGAAATAGCGATACGAATGAGCCGCTTTTTTGAAATCGCCTCCCACTAATATTACATTCTTCCATAGGTGCTGGTCAATTTGCTGTATGATGGCCTGGTGCTCCGCCAGGCTATCCGCTCCCAGTTCTGCCATTGCTCCTAGAAACAGCATTTTGTTTTCTGTTTTTAACCGGGCAAAATTTTCAATGGCAGCGGTCATGCTACTGGGGTTGGCATTGTAGGCATCCAGTATGTAGTGGTTGCCTCCCTTTTCGGCCAACTGGCTGCGGCTGTTGCCTGGTGCATACCCTTCTATAGCCGCATTTATTTTATCATCTGCTATACCGAAAAATTTACCAACTGCTATAGCCGCCAGCACATTGTAAACATTATAGCTACCTACCAGTTGAGTTTGTATCGTTTCAGTCGAAAAACCCTGCTGCATTTGAACCTGCAGAAATGAATCCTTTTCAGCAGCACTACCGGTCAGCTCCCCACTTGCTGTGCCATACCAATGCACTTCTGGTAGTCCGGCAGTCATTTCCTTGAAGTAATCAAAGTCGGCACAGGCAAAGGCTACTCCATTATTGGCTCTTAAGAAATCGAATAGTTCGCCCTTCCCTTTTCGTACGCCTTCTATACTGCCAAAACCTTCGAGGTGGGCTTTGCCACAGTTTGTAATCAGCCCATGCGTGGGTCGGGCATAGCGGCAATAACTTTCTATTTCGTATAGATGATTAGCGCCCATTTCTACAATGGCCATTTGGGCATCGGGCTTTATTTTCAGCAGCGTTAATGGCACGCCAATGTGATTGTTGAGATTACCTTCGGTAGTATAGGTTTTGTACTGACTGCTTAGTGCCACATGCATCAATTCTTTAGTAGTGGTTTTGCCGTTGCTACCCGTTATACCAATCACCGGAATGTTTAACTGGTTACGATGATGTGCCGCCAGGTTTTGCAGGGCGGTTAGCACATCTTCTACCAAAAGAAATTGTTCGCTTGTAGCATGTTGTGCTTCATCTACCACAGCATAGGTAGCACCTGCATCCATTGCTTTTTGGACAAAAGCATTTCCATTGAAATTAGGCCCTTTTAAAGCAAAGAAAATGGAACCGGGAGTTATCTTTCGGGTATCGGTAGTAACGCTGGGATGTTGCTGAAAAATGGAATACAGTTGCTCGATGCTGATCATTGTAGTGAATGGTGAATGGTCAATTGTGAATACGACGCAAACTTATTCCTTTCACCTTCATTTCAGACCGGCTTTGCAAATTCTACATTCCTATAAATTCTTTTAAGATCAATACTACAATTGATGGAACGAAGAAAAATGGATTGGTCGAGTTGAGTGGCTTCCAAATCGTTCCAAGTGTTTTCGGCAGTTTTAAAGCTGGCCATTACCCAAGGAAAATCCTGCTCCACAATAACGTATTCTTTAAAAGAGGGCAAGGTTTTATAGTGACGATATTTTAAACCACGGTCATATTTAGCTGTTGATGGAGAAGCGACTTCTACAACTAAAATTGGATTAGTAATTATATCATTGCGCCCTTGGTAATACTCGGGTTTCTCACATACTACTACAGCATCCGGGTACACAAACGCTTGTATCCGAGGTATAAAAATTTTCATTTCGCTCGGGTACACTAAAAAAGTGTTATCTAAATTTTCTGTAGCATTATTTAAACTTGTTATTATATTACCCATTATAAGGTTGTGTGGTCCTGCCCCTCCTGCCATAAATTTTATTTTCCCGTTGAAATATTCGTGTTTATCTCTTGATCGCTCTTCTAATTGAAGGTATTCTTCGATTGTGTAAAAGCGCTGCTCAATAAAACTATCTATTTCTTTTTCTGTAATAAAAGCGGTCATAACAACTTCCTCCTGTATTCAAATATAAATCTTATTCAAGTAAACAGCATTTTCTAAAACTACTCTTAAAAATGCGGACACTTGCCACTATTCGGCGAGCAGTTATTTAGCTTGTAGCCCATTGTTAGTTCAAAGCCGCCTACGCCTTTGGAGGCTACCGTAAGCCGGGAAATATTGATGTCGTAGCTGAGGCCAAAGTTGAACTGGTGATGTTCCAGGCGCACCAACGGCGCAATGGCATCATCCCAACGGTAGGTAGCTCCAAAGCTGATGGAAGTTTTATCCTCGTCGGAGGTTTCGCCGCTTTTAGGGTTAAACGTAATCATTGCTCCCGCCAGAAAAGTTGAATACTTGCCAGCTTTGATAGCCGTGGTAGTATCACTTTTAGTTGGCTTGAAAGCACCTTGCCGTATGTAGTCGCCAAAAATATTTACCCGCTGCTGGTTCACCCGCATTTCCATTCCGCCATTCAGCAACCACTTTGCATTGGGCTTAGAGGTAACGTCGCTATTAATATTGAAGCTGGAAGAAGAATTGGATAGGGAAAACAACAGCAGGTGATATAACGAGCCGCCCACATAAAAAGAAGCATCTTCCGAAATGGGTGAAGTGTACACAATACCTGCACCTAATTCTCCATAGGTAATGTTCGACGTTTTCAGTACCTGGTTCGTCATACCGGGATTGTAGCTGCCATTTACGTACTGGTCGTCCCACCGGAGGTGTGTAGGGTCAAAATGGCTATTGACAAATCCGGGTATAAAGGAAACGATCAGGGCATCTCCTCTATCGTAGCTAAGTGTTTGGTGCCGCCCTATGGCTACCTGCCCTTGCCAACGGGTCAGCCGACTATCACCTGCCTGGTCGAAGGTAAGTTGCCCACCTATTGTCCAGAAGTTTTCCAGATCGCCACCCCCGCAAAACGGGGCTCTTGTTTCTACGCTTAGCCCATACGTATTGTACGGAACTGTAAGGCCAGGCCATTGATTACGAATAATATTC
>CAXTDG010000108.1:0-10221 GCA_964242675.1 uncultured Chitinophagaceae bacterium | reverse complement strand
CGCGGGATGCTCCCGTAAAACCCAGTCCACTGCGCTATATCAACCATTCTTGCGGGCCCAATACCTACATGCGGGTACGCTATCCCCGGGTGGAGTTTTATGCCTTGCGGGAGATAAAAAAAGGAGAAGAAATAACCTGCAACTATGGCCTTACGCACCACGATGGAAAATTGCCCTGCCGTTGCGGAAGCTCGGCTTGCAAGCATTTTTTGTGATGCTATATAAAGTGGCAAACCATTGATGAAGATGGAAATAAAAAAGGCAAATGAATCCGAATTCAATTATTGTCAATTGCCCGTTGCATGGTCGTTTTTTATTCACTTAAAAAAACAATCAGTAGGCAAATGAGCACTGTTGCTAAGAGGATAATTATCACATTGTATTTTTCCCAGAATCGCAATTTTCTTTTTCTGTTGCCAAATGCAATTAATTGCTCTTGCAACAGTTGATTGTTAGTAGCAATACGTAACAGTTTATTAGTGTTGCCAACTATATATCGGTAAGGTAAAACGTTCATCGACAGCACCAGTTGATTTACTACCTCCTGCATAAGCCAGCCCTTTTTTTCGGCTTGCAGTATGGCTATATTTTTTTCAGATAAAATGCTGTCTATGGTTTGAGAAATGAGAACCAGATTAATCCGGTATTTATTCATACCTCTAATCTTATCATTTAGCAACTGGCATTTTCGTAAAATGCTTTCGCTGGTAACGGGTGGTTGAGTCCTTTTTTTACTGGTATATGGGTAATGTGATGCTGCATGAAATACCTGCCTGCGCTTCTCATCTGATAAGGTGTAATAAGCTTCCTGTATATCCAGAAACAGATCTGCCGCAGCCTGCCCGCCATTTTTATCAGGATGATATTTTTTGGCAAACCGATGATAAGCCTGCCTTATTTCATCGGCAGATGCATCGTACGGCAAGTTCATTATCTTATAGTAATCTTTCATGCAAAACTTGCCTTCAAAGGTAGAATTTGAGACCCGTATAGCAATTCGTCTGCCGGAGTAGAGCAATTTCCCCACGTACAGAATTCCTTTTCCCGATGCCCGGTTTTAACGGAGAATAGATGAACACCACAATTTGTTTGGCACAGTTTTGAAGGATAGGCAAGTACAATAAAATTAAAAATCATGGCACAGAATGATCAACTTGTTGATGTATTAAATGACCTCATCGAAATCAACAACGACCGTGTAGTCGGTTATCAAAAGGCTATCGAAGAATCAAAAGATAGTGATGTAGACCTGATTGCTACTTATAACAAATTGGCTGACGACAGCCGTGGATTTGCTGCTGAACTTCGTCAGGAAGTTAGCAAACTAGGTGGTGAAGCGGTACAAGATGGTACAACTAATAAAGGTAAAGTATATCGTGTATGGATGGATATTCGTGCAGCTTTTTCCGGCCACGACCGTCACTCTGTATTAGCGAATAATGAATATGGTGAAGATGCTGCTCAGAAAGCTTATAACGAAGCACTGGAATCAGATGCAGAAATGAGTGCTGATGTACGCCAACTGATTACTGAGCAAAAAGCAATATTGAAAGAAGCGCATGATATGATAAAGAAATACAGAGATGCTGAAGCAGCAGTAAACTAAGTGATAGATAGAAACAGTGTGAAAGTAAATTACTGATGCCAAGTGCATGTATAATAAAAAGTCTGACTCCAAAGAGTCAGACTTTTTTGTTTTGTGAAAATTGGTAAATATTTACGTAGAGACAAGGAATGCCTTGTCTCTACAATAGGTTCTTTTAAAATCCTCTTTGGCCAGCAGGTTGTGGCGTAGGCATTGGTTTGCGGGGCAATTGCTCGGTACGTTGTGCAGTATTGTACACGAATGCGGCAATTACTGTGGCTGCCTGTTTCAAATCTTCTGGCACCAGGTGGTCATACGTATCCATATTGGTATGATGCGTACGAGTATTGTATTCAAGCGGATCTTGTATAAACTGAAAACCAGGAATGCCCACCGCATCAAACGAAAGATGATCTGTACCTCCTGTATTACTGATGGTTACTGTTTTAGCACCCAGATCATTAAACGGTTGCAGCCAATCAGAGAAAATAGGCATGATGTCTTTATTACCTTGCGTATACACACCACGAACTCTTCCGCTACCATTATCCAGATTGTAGTAAGCAACTACCGATTTATATTCCGGTTTTTGTACCATATCGGCCGGATCGGCCAGGTGATTTTTTACATAGTTACGGCTACCAAACAAACCTTCTTCTTCCCCGCTCCACAAGCCTATGCGTATGGTACGGGCCGGGTTCAGGCCAGTTGCTTTTAAAATCCGCATCACTTCCATCATAACAGCACTACCTGCAGCATTATCAGTTGCACCGGTAGCTGCATGCCAGCTATCCAGGTGAGCACCAATCATCACCACTTCGTCTTTCAATTTTGGGTCGCTGCCGGGCAATTCTGCCAGTACATTCATACCATCTGCAACCGGGGTAAATTTTGTCTTCACTTCTGCTTCTAGTTCTACTTCTTTACCTGCTAATAGTAATCGTTGCATGCGTAAGTAGTCATCAGTTGAAACGCCTACACTCGGAAAATTGATAGCATCTTTTTCATAAGAACCACCGTTAGAAACGAAGACTGTTCCATCGCTACCGGTAGCGCTCATAGCTAATACTAAGGCTGGTTTCTCCGCTTTGTAAAATGCTGTAAGCTGACGGGCCAACTGGCGTTGCTGCATCATAGCTGCCATGTTCGGGGGCAAATTCATATTACCACGATTGCGGCGGCTCGAATCACCGCCGGGGCGGCGTTCCATTGGTTTTTCGTCCGCCATTTTTTGCAGGGTTGTATCCTCATAGCGGCGGCCATCTGGCGTAAAGGATGGATGCAAAGTGTCGTGCATTACCATCATTACAATCTGGTCTTTTAATTTGCCAGCATACTTAGTGTATAGTTCTGCCGAATCCTTTGCTTCCAGCAGTATCACTTTTTTCGTTACCGATCCTTTGCCCGGTGTGCTGGTTGTCCAGGCACGGGCCTGTGCAATGAGTGGAGCATAGTATGGTTTGGTCATAGCCACATAGCACTTGGTTTGCTCCCAACCCGTACCAAACTGTCCCCACGATTCAAGCCTTGCATTGGTAGCACCAATAGTAGCCAGTTCATTTTTTACCCAGTTGGCAGCAGTCATATAGCCGGGAGAAGCCGTTAGGCGTGGACCGTTTACATCGGTCAGGTAAAAAGCATACTCCATTACTTTAGAGTGGTTCAGTCCTTCTTCCTTAATTTTTGAAATAGCGCTGGCGTCTACTTTTTCTTTTTCCTTTTCTTTTTTGTCTTTGGCAAATGAAACAACAGCTAATAAAAGCCCGGTACCGAGCAATGTTTGCTTAAGCATAGTTTTGATTGTAGGTGAACAATAAGATTGCGCCAACAAGATACGCAGGGGCCATTTTGCATTAAAATATTATTAACCTTAATTAGCAGCGTAACAAAATAATGCTCTTAGAAACAACCATCAGCTAGTGGCTAATGGTTGTTTCTTTTTTTGCAGGCCGAATGCTATTGACCACGAAAACACCCGCAGCTATAAGCACTGCTGCTAAAAGCTGTACGCTACTCAACGGTTCATTTAAAAATAAAATACCAATAGCGGCAGCGAAAAGAGGCTGTGTATAGATGTAGCTTCCGGTGATGCCCGGCCCAAGTTTTTTGAGGCTAAAAATATTGAGGAGGTAAGACAAGAAGGTTGCGCCAATTACGGTAAATGATAATGCCACCCAGGTGGAAGTTTGAAAAAGAGACCAATCGGTTTGCAGCAGCGGTGGTAACCCAAAAGGAATAATCATGATGGTGCCAAACGTAAATACCCAACGCAGCACATGAATAGCGGAATACCGCTGCATGAGTGGCCGAACGATAACAAAGTAAAATGCATAACTAATGGCGTTTATCACAATCAGCGTATCGCCCAATAGCACTTGTTTATTTGAATTACTTCCATGGCTGGTACGACTTAAAACTAATAACAGTGAACCACTAATGCCTAATAGTAGCCCTAATGCTTTTCGGCTGGTGAACGGTTCTTTTAAAATCCAGGAAGCAAGCACTACAATAAATATTGGTGTGGCTAAACTCAGCAAAGCCGCATGAATACTGATGGTTAGCGAAACGCCCTTCACAAACAACATTTGATTAATAGCCACACCAGTTGCACCGCAAAGCAGGAACCGGCCCAAATCCTTTTTGTGAAAACCAGCTGCAGAGGGTTTGAGAAAATACATAAACCAGAGTAGTAAGGTTGTAACTGAAGCCCTTACCATATTGATGGCAAAAGGATTCATGTAAGTACTGGTTAGTATCTTGAGTACGCTATAATTGATACCGAAAAAGAGATTAGCACCCAGCACCGCCGCATGTGCTTTAAGATTGCTATTTAAACTGAAAACTTTCTTCACAAGGGACGCAAAGAAAATGTTTCCTGACTAGTAATGGTAAAGCAAATACAGGTTAGGTTTTAATGGCGAAATAGGAACATTAATACTATAATTTTTTCAACCATTCTTTTACTACAATGCTGAGTTCCTTATTTTGATAAGTTCCGGACGAAAATGGTTGGATAATAGCTACTTCCTGCATAGCCAGCTTTAAATCAAAATTGTCTTGCTTCTTTACTACAGCTTTGTCTACGACAGCTATTTCCTTTCCTAAATATTCCTGTTCAGTTTGGCCAGGCGTAGGTATAAAAATGCAACGGCAGGCAACTGTTTGTAAATCCATCAAAGTGCTGTACCCGCAACGGCTCAGAAAAATGTCTGCTTCCCCAATAGCCTGCTGCATGGCTGTACCGGGCAGATGATTTACGATGCTCAGGTTAGGTAAGTGATTGACAGGAAAAGCTGTGTTGCCGGGCAAGCCTCTTATCAGTAATACTTGCCCTTCTATTTTAGAAATTTGTTGTAGTAAAACATTTTCCAGCACCGTACGCTGAGGCTCTGGTCCGCTGAGACTAATGAGCAGGCGAAACTTTTTGGTCTGTTGCTGTAGTTGCGGCTGAAAACGTGTGAGCCAGCCGATATACTTCACAGGTACAGTAGGCTTGTGCTTTGGATGGCTCAAAGATGCGGCCAGGCTGTTTTTAGCATCGACATCATCCGGCACCCAGCATTCACTAAAATTTTTTATAAATCGGTAAATGCTTTTCTGTGCCAGTCGTTCCGTCCATTTTAGCCAATTCGGAGCTAACACATGCAGCTGATGGGTAATAAGCACACACGGAATGCTGGGAGAATACAAGCCGTAGCGGTTGTCGGAAATGACAGCGTCTATTTCGTACTCTCTTATTGCTTTTTGCAGCCAACTGTTTTCCTGCCGAATGGTTTGTATAAAACGGGGAAGTTGCCGAAAAAGCTGTAGCATCAAGTTGCCCTTACTATAGCGGATAGTGTAGCCTTGTAAGGGCAAAATGGAAAGGCCAGGAAACTCTTGCTGTAGTAGTGCGGCATGGTTGCCCGACGCTGCTATAAACACTTGGCAACCCTGCGCCTGCAACTCCCGTATAATGGGGATGCAACGGGTAGCATGGCCCAGGCCCCAATCGAGTGGAGCAACAAGTATGTTTTTGGTTGAAGCCATGATACCGGCACAATATAAAAAGCCGAAAACTGTTTATATCAATTACTTAACTTTAGCACATGAAATTTTCTAAAACCATCGTAGCCCTTCTTCTTACAGCCGTTTTGTTGGCTTCTTGCAGCTCTTCTGGTCGCATGAGCCGGGGCGGCAGTTGCCATTGCAATAAAGGCATCATTGGTTACTAAACCTTTCTGCACCGCCAGTGTTGATACTTACAATTCGTAATTTTTGATGTATGGCAAATGTGAGCCGGGATGTGTTGATTGTCTCCAGACTATCGGGCATGAGCGAAAAGGCACTGGAACAGGAATATCGGCGGGTAACAAAATTGCTATACAGCGTAGAAAGTTTGCAAAATGCCTGCAACGTTTCAGAGATACATGATGTAGCCCGTTACAAAATAATCCGTAAACCACACAAAGTGCTGGAAGCAATTAAAAAACAACTAACGAGTAAGCCATTTGTTTTTTTATTTAATAAAAACTGAGCATGACTGACTAGGCTCTGGAACTACACTATTTCAATCTTAAATAAGGCATCGCATCTGGCGATGCCTTTCTTTTTGTACTCGTTTTATTCTTCGCTTTAGTAATGCTTAATAGTAGCACTACACTTGAACGGTGCCAACGCCGTATGAGCTAGATGGATAGATAATAGCCGGGCTCAAAAAGAAAACGGTGAAAAGAATGCTACCCGTGATGCGAAAACCATGAAAGCCAGAATATTAGTCTGATAATTGAAAACTGTTCTCTAACAACTAATTTCTTTTAAAGTATTTTCCTCCTTCGTTCGTCTTCCTGAAAAAACCTTCGGATATTTCAACAGGAATGGCAGCGAAAGCCGGTAATAACATTGTAGATACGATAAAGGAGTACGGCAAACGGCTCTTCGGCTTTATACGTGGCAAAGTGAACACGGACGAAGATGCCGAAGATGTGCTGCAGGATGTTTGGTATCAACTAAGCAATGTGGTGAACCTGGATGAAATTGAGCAAATGAGTGGCTGGCTGCACCAGGTAGCCCGCAACAAAATTACCGACCGACAGCGTCGCAAAAAGCCAGAACTGCTGGATGATTTTGACACCGAAGATGAAGAAGGGAATAGCTTTGGTATTAAGGAAATTTTGCTTGCCGACGATACCAGCAACCCTGAGACCCGTTACCTGCGGGAAATTTTTTGGAAGGAATTGTTTGCCGCTTTAGATGAACTGCCCGAGGCCCAGCGCCAGGTATTTGTGTTGAATGAACTGGAAGACATGACTTTGCAAGAAATAGCAGACAAAACCGGCCAAAACTTAAAGACTATCATTTCCCGGAAAGGCTATGCCGTAAAGCATTTGCGCCAGCGCTTGCAAAGCCTATATACTGAACTACTAACGTATTAAGAGATGAATATGAACTACGAACGAAAGCATATAAATATTAGAAAAAGACGAGCCTTATTCGCCTTCTTTGGGCCATTGCTTATTCTTTTGCTAGGTGCTGTTGTTATGTGGCTTTGGAATGCCATTTTGCCGCAGGTATTGGTTGTTAACCGGATTAATTATTGGCAGGCTCTAGGGTTATTTTTACTATGCCGTATTCTGTTTGGCGGCTTTGGTTTCAAGGGTCGTTCGGGTCGTTTTGAGGGCGGTGAAAACTGGCGAAACAAATGGCAAAATATGACGGAAGAAGAACGCAAAAACTTTAAAGACCGTTGGCGCCAACGATGCGAAGAGCGAAAGAAGTGGAAAGAACAATAAAGTAAAAAAGCCCGTCTTGTTGCAAAGACGGGCTTTCTATTTATAAGAATTATTTACACCAATTCCATCAGGGCTTCTTTAGTAAAACCTTTCAACTCGTCGGTGCGGTGTTGATGAATTTTCTCAACCCAATTAGGATCTGCCAGCAGCGGACGACCAACTGCTACCAAATCAAAATCGCCTCTGTCCATCCGGCGAACCAATTCGTCCAGCGAACTTGGCTCAGAGCTTTCGCCAGCAAATGCAGCTAAAAACTCACCGGTCAAGCCTACAGAACCTACGGTGATAGTTGATTTACCAGTCAATTTTTTTGCCCAGCCCGCAAAGTTCAGGTCTGATTCTTCAAATTCAGGTTCACAAAAACGGCGTTGAGAGCAATGGAAAATATCTATACCAGCATCTGCCAGTGGCGCTAACCAGGCTTCCATTTCCTGTGGCGTTGCAGCCAACTTATTATTGTAAGCCGACGGCTTGAACTGCGATAAGCGGATAATTATAGCAAAGTCTTCACCTACTTGTTTCCGCACTTCATTAATTACTTCTGTAGCAAAACGGGTACGTTCCGGCAAGGTCTTACCACCATAAATATCGGTTCGTTCGTTTGTGCCTTCCCAAAAGAACTGGTCAATCAAATAACCGTGGGCACCGTGAATTTCTACACAATTAAATCCTAACCTTTTAGCATCGGCAGCGGCACGGCCAAATGCAGCAATGGTATCCGCAATATCAGCATCCGTCATGGCATTACCGTTTTTATTACCAGGGCTGTTTAAACCAGATGGCCCCTCAAACGGCTGCGATGGTAACCAGCCAGAATGATGATTATTCATTACGCCCATGTGCCATATCTGTGGGCCCATTGCACCACCGTCCTGGTGTACTTCGTCAATTACATTTTGCCAACCAGCTAATGACTGCTCACCATAAAAGTGAGGAACATTGGCGTCGTTTGACGATGATGGTCGGTCAATTACGGTTCCTTCTGAAAGAATCAATCCCACTTCTCCTGCGGCTCTTTTTCTGTAATAAGCCGCTACATTTTCACCTGGCACTCCACCCGGCGAAAATGACCGGGTCATTGGGGCCATCACAATTCGGTTCTTAATGTTCAGCGATTTCAGGGCAAATGGCCTGAATAAACTACTTGTATCCATATTATTATTTTAAAGCGTTGATTGAAAGAGTTGACTTAAAGCCGAAAAAGCAGCTTCATTTCTTTTATAGTAAGTCCATTGCCCTACACGGGTGGCCGTAACAAAACCTGCTCGTTGCAAAATGGCCAAGTAATCGGAAACAGTAGATTGTGTTATGCCAGCCTTTTGCTGAATTTGTCCCACACAAATGCCATTGGCATACCCGTATTCCTTTTGTTCTGGAAAATTTTGTTCAGGATTTTTTAGCCATTCCAGTATTTGTAAACGGGTTTTGTTAGAAAGGGCTTTAAAGATTTCTACCTGTTCCATACTGCAAACTTACATCGAAAATATTCGATATACCGATGAATGTCTAAACATGACATTTCTTTTACAAAGCGGTTAACAATGCTCGAACGGCTGGAAAAAACTTTTAAGATTTAAAGTAATTGCTTCCACTGATCGTCTTCCTTAGAAAAAACAATATGAAAATTATTAAAGCAATCATTGCCGGAGGCTTAATTGGAGCAGCCTTCTTCTTTGTACCATTCATCATCATGCGGGTACTTTTTTTTCTGATAATCATTGGGTTCATCTTCCGCATGGTAGGTGGTAGCCGTCGGTGGGGTAGAAGAGGCGGTTTTCCTTTCGGCGGTCGAAACCAGTTTGCACTGGCCGATTATGTACGAGGCATGAGCGATGAAGAATACAACCGCTTCAAGCAGCATTTCGCTGATGATGACCGGAATCGCTTTTGTCGTCCTTCATCAACTGAAAACAAATAATCACCCTTAAAACAAAATATTATGAAACGAGGATCTCTTTTTCTCATCGCTTTTTTAGCCGCAGCACTCACGTTTGGTAGTCTGATGGCTTTTGTAGGACCACAAAATAGTGGTTGGAACCGGGAACGGTATGATTGGCATGGTGGCTGGCGACACCATCACTATTACGATGATCGCTACGATAACCGCCCCCTGCGAGACACTAACTAAAATTTTAAAACAATAATTATGTACGGAAAATGCAACACAGCGGGTAGCCGTCCCGACTATAGAAACCACGGCCAGAGAGAGTTTAATCCATTTGCGCAAAGCCGTGGCGGACATGGCCACTGGAATAAAGGTGGTTTTCGCCGGCCCAAATTCAATGTGCCGGTAAACATTTCAGAAACCACTTCCAGCTACAAAGTGCATGTATATGCGGTTGGCTTCGATAAGGAAAACATCAAACTTTCTGTAACTGACGGAACGCTATATATCAGCGGCACCAGAGAAGTAGACGAAGCTAATCTTCCCAATTTCATCCGGCAGGAGTATCCTATTCGCTCATTCGAAAGAGCTATCATGCTAAATGATGAAATTGATTCAGCTGGTATTACTGCTAAGCAGCAGGATGGTGTATTAATTATTACGCTACCTAAAACGGAAGCGGCTCAACAACCGGCTCAGGAAATTAAGGTGGACTAATTTGGTGAATGTTAGAATGACGACCCGGAGCGATGCTTCGGGTTTTTTGTTTAAGAAAAAATTAGTAAAAAAATTTAGCGACTAAATTTTACACCCTTACTTTTGCACCCCCAAAGTTCTTTTGACGCTCATTTATGGGCAAACTGGTTTGGGAGTTCTGGAATTTTTCAGAACGCTATCACCAAAAATTTTAAACATGGCTAAAGAAGTAACTGGCTTTGTGAAGCTACAATGCAAGGGTGGCCAGGCCAACCCTGCACCAC
>CAXTDG010000107.1:0-10269 GCA_964242675.1 uncultured Chitinophagaceae bacterium | reverse complement strand
TTTATATAGCATGAATTTGAGTTAGCCAAACACCTAAAGCAGATTTGCAAAGAGTGTTTATTAGCTCATTAGGTTACGATATGTAACTGCATAATTTGCGTTTTAATGAATAGCAGGTAATTAATTTCAGTATTTAATAGCTGCTTTTCTATAACTGCTTAAATTGAAAATTACTGTATCGTACTTCACCTGCTCCATAAGCAAAAACGCCGGGTAAAACACTAATAAAATCATACAATGTATTATGGTGGTAACCAGAAATATCTCTTGAGTAAGGTTCCTTTTCCCATTGAGTGCCATCGTAACTATAATAGCCGGTAACAATATTGTCGATATTTCTAACCTTCAGCCACAACTGGTTCTTACCCTTGTGCTCATGTCTTCCTTTCAGGTCGCCTTTTCGCCAGCTAAGAATTTGTTTACTATCGAATCCTGTTCCCACGTAAAAATCACTATTGTAAAAAAGTATTAGCCCTGCAATGGCAGTAGAATCTTTATCAATCTTTACACTAAACTCATAATTGTGCTTTCCGGCAATAAATAATAGGGGTGCTGATTCTTGTGGCGTTTTGCCTTGTGCTTTCAGTGTAAGTATATTATTATTTACCACGGCCCTGACTGAATCGAATTGTTTGTAGAACCGCCAATCTAGCCCTATTCGAAATTCATTCAGCCAGGCTAACCGATTGATTGTTTGCTGCGAATTAATTGGCTTGGGTAAAGGCTTTTCTATCCCTATTCCAGTGGGCGCTTTCAACCATCCATCTTTTGTAAATTCTACCTGCTCCAACAACGTTTGCCTACCTAAGCCCTGGTAGCCTTTTTCATAGCCGTGGTACACAATCCACCATTTTCCATCTGGTGCATCTATAAGTGAACCATGGCCTTTCGACCACCATTTTTCTTCTCCGCTATAAGTATGTATCAGTGGGTTGTTTGGTGCGTTTTCCCAGGGGCCATTAATAGATTTGGAACGAGCTACTGTAACCATATGTGAAGTAGGCGGCCCTGCTGTTCCGCCCTCTGCACACAGCATGTAATAGTAGTCGCCAATCTTTTTAAGCTTTGGCCCTTCCAGCGCAAAGCCTTCTGTTTCCCATGCTTCAGGATATTTCCAGCCGCTGTACACCTGCTCAAACGTACCGGGTACGGATGATAATCTATCTGGTGTAAGTTTTACCCGGTGTCCTCCGCTTACAAACAACCAACGCTGGCCCGTTTCATCTACTACATGGCAGGGGTCTATCCAATCTACCTTCAAATCCATGGGCTTGCTCCATGGCCCTTTAGGGTTGTCCGCAAACACTACAAAATTGCCTCGTTTGTTAATAGTAAAATAGATGTAATACTTGCCATTGTATTTGCATATATCAGGTGCCCAGCAACTACCCATGTAAGATGTGAGGGCGTAGCTGACAGGTTCCCAATTAATCAGATCGGTTGAGTGCCATACGGTTAGGCTTGGCAGGTAATCAAAACCAGAGTGCGTCATGTAATAATCCTTGCCATCTCTCATGATGCTAGGATCAGGATAATCGCCAGTGAGAATGGGATTCAAAAAACTGCCGTTTTCCTTAACAGCTACAGGTTTGGTTTGTGCCTCAACTGATGTAAAAAAGAATAATAAGGGTAACCATGAAAATAATTTCAAGGGCATATTCATAAGGTTTGTAAGTGGTAAGGTTTATTTAGGCTGAATTTAAAGTCTGTTTTTCGTTATTTATTGATCACAACTTTATCCAATGAAATAAAATAACCAGTGCTACCATAATTCGTTTTTCTTTTATCTGACCAGTTAGGTCGTTCGCCTGCAACGGTAACAACTAGAGTATAATCATCTTTAGAAAGAACCGGGCTTAAAAACTTCAGCGATGACACCGGGTATTTGCAATACATATCTACTATAGCATTTACAACTGCTTTGCCTTTACTGTTATTGACCTGAACATGGGCATAGCCACCACTGGGCCGAGATAAACCATACCAGCCAATTTGGGTACCGGTAAACTTTACAATAAAGGAAGCGCCCTTTTCATCAGCACTTATTACTAATGCAGTATCCTGATGCCAATTGCCCGTGTAGGTAATCAACTGCTTATTGGTATTTTCGATAGTTGTGCTGCCTGCTGTAGCAGTTTTTGCCACACCGGTTATTGTATTAATTTGCCAGGCATCAACATACTGAGGAATAGAAATAGAGGTGTCGGAAACCGTTAATGGCTGCCACACATAAATAGCTGCGGAAGCTTGTTTTGGGTACGACCATCTATCGCCCATAAACATGAAAGTAGTAGTCTTTGAGCCTGTAATGGGTAATACGAATGTGGCCTGACTATTCCAGGTAAGGGTACCCTCAGGGCAAAAGAAGCCTCTACGAGTCCAGGGGCCTTTCAGCGAAGTAGCAGTGAAGTAATAGTTGTCATTCTTTTCCCAGCTTGTTAAATTAGAACCAAGGAAATAATACATGCTATCTTTTCGAAAAAGCGTAGGGGCTTCAAAGCCGGAAACCATGCTTTTATTTACTTGTTCTGTTACGCTTTTGTAGTCATCACTAAGCTTATAAATTTCGCCGCCATGGATTAGCACATAACCGGTGCCATCACTATCCTGAAAAGTGCCCATATCCCACTTGCGAATGGGATTTCCATTAAAAAGAAGCGGCCCACGAAAGCGATAAGGCCCGGTGATATTTTTAGCCGTTGCGTAGCCAACATATTGGTGCTTATAGTCCAGCGAATCGGCGTGCATATACATTACGTATTCCCCCGTTTTCGGGCACTTCATCACCTTTACTCTTTCGCCTACATAATTTTTACTCAACCTACCTGTATCCTGAACGGGTAAAGCCAAGCTTTCAAATTTCCAGTTGTATAAATCTGTAGAAGAATAACAATTAAAACCAACAAACGCATTACTGGTATCAGTATGCTTTTCGCCAAAAAGATAATATTGGCTTTTATCTTTTACGATGCAGGCACCATGAGCACTTACGATGTTTCCTTTATCATCAAACCAGGGTACACCGGAGTAAATAGCATTGTACCCTTTTTGCTTTTGCGCATTCGCAACAATGTTAGCTACTGAAATAATTATAAGAAGACTTGTTCGAATCAGGGCTTTAGTCAATGAAATCAATTTTATTATTAGGGAACAAAATAGTTATAACTACTGCATTCTTTTAAAATGAACGATATAAAGTAATTGCTGCTTCATAAACAACTATACAACTCGTTTCATTAGCACTACAAGAATAAATGAAAATAATAGCCCCCTGTAGAAACAGTGGGCTTTTCGATTGCTTGCTTTGTAAAAAACGCTTGTAATAAAGTTTAATAGCCTGGGTTTTGCGGATAGCCCTGCGTATCTCTATCAATTACGGTTTGTGGAATAGGCCGCAAATAGTATTTATCAACTACTCCTGCGGGATTAGTTGTTTTAGTAAGAATATTTTGATCAAAAGCCCGGTTCAGCTTGTGAGTACGTTTCAGGTCGAGCCAGCGTTTGTATTCACCAGCCTGCTCCCTGGCCCGTTCATCTAATATAAAATCAAGCGCAACATCAGCAGCAGTAATTGCTAAGCTTTGCCCGGCTTTAGCAGCCCGCCCACGAATAACATTAAGTTTCTGTGCTGCTTCATTCAATTGGCCATTTTTGAAATACGCTTCAGCAGCAATGAGATAAGCTTCGGAAAAACGGAAAATGAAAACATCTCGTGTACTTCTGTAATCTCTTTCATTATTACCCCATGAATTACTCAAGGGATCAAAAAACTTATTAATCATCGGAAACTTCATCACGCCACCCACTCCGTTAAAGTCCTGTTTCCATTTATCAAACCGAACAACTTCTACATTGGGGTTAGCTGCTTTCAGCGCAGTGGAATCTGCAGCGGTAAAAGCCTGGTCAGGATAAGGAAAGTAAAACCGGAGGTCGCCCTTTCTAATATTTGTAGTGCCTGATACCTGGTCTTTGGTAGCATAAAATCTACTGAGGAAAGTAGCATCGTAGCGGACATCTTTCGCAGTATTGTATAGCGTGTACAAAAACTGCGTCGGCATAAAGTCTGATACTCTTCTATTGTATACAGTCGCTTCTTCAAAAAAGCCTGGTTCACGCCATATACGCCAGCCAAATAATATGTTTTGCCCATTGCCTACACCCGTAGGTGGCTTTACACTGGTGGGATCATACTGAACAGAAAAAATAATTTCTCTATTCTTTTGATTCGTTGGGCTGAATACATCTCCAAAGTTAGGAAGCAGCGTAAACGCTCCACTACTAATTACTTCTTCTGCCAGTTGTGCTGCTCTTGCAAAGTCGGTAGTAGCTGCAAAAGTTTTATATCCTCGGGTTAAGTAAATGAGCGACAGCAAATGCTTTGCAGCACCTTGTGTTACTCTTCCGAAATCGGTAGTGGTTACATCTACACTGCTGATGGCTGCATTCAAATCATCAATGATGAAAGTATAAACCGCTTGTTCTGTTGCCGGAACAAAGTGTGTCATGGGCGTATTAATTTCTTCCGACACAATAGGAATACCGCCAAAGTTTTCAACGAGTAAGTAGTAATAATAAGCTCTTAAAAATTTCACTTCGCCTACCCGCTTGTTTCGCAGTGCTGTTGTTAAATCAGGAATGGTGCCTGCTCGGTTAATGGCTGTATTACAACGTTGGATACCACTATAAGCCGATG
Source organism: uncultured Chitinophagaceae bacterium (assembly GCA_964242675.1). Classification (GTDB taxonomy): domain Bacteria; phylum Bacteroidota; class Bacteroidia; order Chitinophagales; family Chitinophagaceae; genus JAZKFT01. The sequence goes on along the minus strand of CAXTDG010000107.1, from coordinate 5,576 downwards.
AAAAGAAGCTACTCACAGCAGAGTTATCGGCAGCTAAGGTTTTATACTCATTTAGCCCGGTAGCCCGAATTACAAGGTCGCCTACGGTACCACTAACAGGTTCAATTTCTCCCCTGGTTGTAATATCCGTACCATATTCAAAAAGGCTGGGATTGACGTCGTATATATTTCGCAAGGAAGAATAACAGGAATTTACTAATGATTCATACCCGGCAGTATTGGTATAAAAGTTTTCATCAGTAATACCACTGATGTTTTCTTCTTTTAAAAATTTCTTACAGGAAATAGCTCCTGTAATAGTTACTATGGTTAGTATCAGAAATATTTTTTTCATAATGCAAATCGATAATTCAGTTTAAAAAGAAAGATTAACGCCCAGTAAGTAGGTAGCAGAAGCTACGGCTGTTCCGTAGGTGTTTTGGGTAGGCCATTCGGGGTCGAACCCTTCGTATTTGGTAAACAAAAGGGGATTGGTAGCAGTAGCATATACTCTGAAACTATTGATACCAAATTTCTGAAGCAGGCTGTTTGGTAAATTATATCCCAGTGTAATATTTCCAACCCTAGTAAAGTCAACTTTTCGGTAATTAGCAATACCTGCGTACGGGCCAGGATTACCTGGCTGGAAATGCGTTTGTGAAGGGTTCGCTTCTGTCCAGTAAGGTACTTTTACCTGGTTGTATTGCGTATTGTAGTTCATCAGCGTAGCATCAAAAGAGCTGCTAAACTGTTCGTCTCTGCGGGTATAAATCAATACATACAAATCGAGATTGCCATAGCGGAAACTATTAGCAAATGAACCAGTCCAGGTAGGAACCCGTTTGCCAATAATGGCCCGGTCGCTGGCATTAATTACGCCGTCGTTATTAAGGTCTTTAACCCGTATTTGCCCAGGCTTTTGATTGTACCGTGCAGCAGCGTCTTTATCGCCCACCTGCCAGATGCCGTCAAAAACATAATCGTAATTTACCTGTACGGGCTGGCCAATAAACAAGGCATTTCCAATATCATCTTTCTTGCCACCGCTGAGCTCTAATATTTTATTTTGATTGCGGTCGTACACAAAATCACTTCTCCACGAGAATTTACCTAAACGAAGATTTACGGTACTTAGTCCAACCTTTTTATAACAGATTCCTTTAGACTCCTTTTTAGGTAGGAAACAGACTTGTTGTAACTAACTACAAATAGCCAATTGGCAACCGGCTGGTTAGTATCAAGCGTAAAACGCTTTTCCCATAGTGTTACAAAGACTTCCTGTAAAATATCTTTTGCTGCCTCTATGTCTTTTGTGAGTTTCAGAACGTTTGCGTGGATAGACTGGTGATATTTCCAGTACAGGGCATCAAATGCACTTACATCATCTTGTTGAAGAAGAACGATGAGTTTGGTGTCAGCATTTGGATCCACGTAGGCATTTAGAATAGCAATCTAGATAGGAATGGGCAAATGTAGATACGTAAGTCGTAGGGGCTGGTAAAACGATGCCATTTGTCAGCAAGCGTGGTAAGCAATACGCTTAAAGGCAAAACTCTTTGGGAAACATCTGCTCGTTGGAAAATTTAAAAAAACAGAAAACTCAAACAACATCTGTTTGGAATTTTCTGTTTGAAAAATTTCCCAACAGAAAAAATTCAAACAGAAAATTTTCAAAGGCTACTTTTCTTTTTTGATAAAGGATTCTGCATACGTTTTTAAGACATGAGTAGTGAGATTTTCTGGTATAGAAATTTTTTTAAAAAAATTCCTTTTTCCGTAGGGTGTCCCTCTTTTTTTGGTACTTACTATTACTGCCATGATTGAGAAGCGTTTCCTACAACTTATTGATAAGTACCTGTTGGGTACTGCTACCAAAAGCGAAAAGCAATTGTTGGAAGTATACTTAACCCGATTGGAGGCGAACAACAGCATTGCTTTATCTGAGAATAAGGAAGAAGCGCTGAAACAAGCCATGTGGCAGCAAATACAGACACAAACAACTCATCAGCAAGAAGTGCCCCTTGTACAGGTGCGGTGGTACAAAAGGAAAGTCGTTCGCTTTACGGTGATGGCGGCTTGTATTGTAGGTCTGTTAGGAATAGGGCTAATTTTTTTTTATAGCCATTCACCATCTACTACCTCAATCGTACAACAGCGTAATGCAGTTGACAGTACTCAGTCTGTTGTTCGCCACGTAAAAAATATTACTGGTAAAGAAGAATACCTGCAATTGCCAGATAGTTCCTGGGTGGTACTAGCTGGTAATAGTGAAGTGGTTTACAAAGAATCTTTTACCAGCAGTCGGGATATCACACTAATTGGTAAAGCTTATTTCAAAGTGACCAAGGATAAAACCAAACCCTTTACAGTGTTGAGTGGTGCGGTTTCTACTACTGCTTTGGGAACTGAGTTTTTGGTAACTGCTTATGAAAAAAGTAATCCACTAACGGTTCGGTTGTATGAAGGGAAAGTGGTAGTGAAGGCATTGGAAAAGGGAGATTGGCGGATGAAAAAAGATTTCTATTTAAATCCGGGTCAGGAGTTCGTTTATAGTGCTGGTGCATTGGCAAAACTGCGATCGTTCAAAGAGACACATACAAATGGAATGAGTAAAAATGATGATCTGCTTACCGATGATCCGCTACTTCCACAAAATGCTAAAGGTTCCTGGTACATGTTCAACAATCAGTCGTTGGGGCAGGTATTTGATCAACTGGCATTTACGTACAATACAAAAATTATTTACAATAAAAAAGATGTTCAGAATAAGTATTTCGTTGGCAGGTTCAACAAGACTGATTCGTTGGATATTATTCTGAACTACATAACGATTGTAAATAAACTAAAGGTGGCCAAAAAAGAAAATGCCTACTATATAATTAAGTAAAACCGGTGTTTATCAGGAGGAAGGGTTAATTGTCCATGTATTGGCACCCATATCCTGATTTGTTTATTATTCATTTAAAAATTGCATGCTATATGAGAATTAGATTACCTCGATCATGGGCTTCACTATTTGCCCTTTTATTTTTCCCCTTACTTCTTTTATCCGCCTTTGTGCAGGCACAGGATGCCCCTGGTTCTGTAACGGGTGTAGTACATGATATTAATAATAAACCGGTTGTGGGTGTAACGGTGGTGGCACGGAATACGAAAACCAATTTTTCCGCAGGCACCAATACAGATACCACGGGTGTATTTACATTCAATCGCCTGCCTGCTGGTGGCCCGTACAGTTTTGCTATATCGGCTGTTGGCTACCAGGCACAAACGCTGAGTGGTTATACGCTTAAAGCAGGTTCATCCTTATCAGTAGTAGTAGAGATGAAGGAAACCGGTGCTGCTAAACTGGATGAGGTGGTTGTAGTAGGATATGGCACACAAAAAAGAGGCACTGTTACCAGTGCTATTTCCAGCGTTTCGGCTGAAGAAATTCGTTCCCGTCCAGTGGCAAATGCGTTACAAGCTATACAGGGTAAAGCCGCCGGTGTAGACGTAACCTCTAATGAAAGACCTGGTACGGTAGGAAATATTCTAATTCGTGGCGTACGTTCATTTGGCGGATCAGGTGCTTCCAATACCCCCTTGTATGTTATAGATAATATACCTGTCAACTTTGCCGGTGCTGATGCTTTGAATTCCATCAATCCAAATGATATTGAGTCCATTGATATTTTAAAAGATGCTTCGGCCACTGCTGTCTATGGTTCTCGTGGTGCTAATGGGGTTGTATTAATTACAACTAAAAGAGGTAAGAATGGATCCTTATCAATTAACTATGTAGGTACGCTTACCTTGGAAAAACAATACGACCGCACACAGATGATGGATGCCGGTGAGTATATTGAGTTTAGAAGAAATGCCTATCGCCGGGTAAACTATGTAACCCAATTTAATAATCCACCCACTCCAGCAACAGCCAATTCTACCTACCCCATTCAGCCAACGCTGGCAGATGACCAACGTATTTTTCCAAATGATCCTATTGCGTTTGCCAATATCCAGAAAGGCTGGGTAAATGGTACCTGGGATCCTTCATTGGTGCCTACAACTAATTGGGGTGACTATGCTTTACAAACCGGTATTACGAATGACCACATTATAAGTGTAAGCGGCGGCACCAAAACCGTTAGAGCATATGGATCATTTGGGTTTTTAAATAATGAAGGTACACAGCGTGGACAGGATTACAGGCGTTATACAGGTAAGTTTAGTGTAGATCTTACACCCGCAAAATGGTTTTCTATGGGTGGTAGTGTTAATACTGCTTATGGGTTGCAGAACTATGGTTTTTCTACAACCAATGCTACCGGTCCGGGTAGTCTTTATGCGGCGCTGCGGGGCATGTTGCCCTACGCTGTTCCTTATGATAGTACTGGCAAACGCATCCTGTTGCCCGGTGGCGATGTGAATATTATAAACCCGGTTGATGAAAATAATTATAACATCAACCTGCGGAAAACCTTGCGTGTGCTGGCTTCGGTGTATGGCGAATTAAAATTTGGTAACGGTTTTCGGTACCGGGTAAACTTCGGCCCTGACTTTCAGAATTATTATAACGGCCGCTGGATGGATGCTAGCTCCATTAACCGGGGAGCTGTTAATGCAACGAACTATGCCCAGCTTAACCAGACTAACAACGTTTCCTGGACATTAGACAACCTGATATATTATGACAAATCATTCAGTGGAAAACATACCCATGATGTAGGTGTAACCCTGCTGCAATCTGCTCTTTACAACCGGTCAGAAGGTTCCTCTATGACGGCTACCAAACTACCGCTGCCCAACCAGAAATGGTATGCACTAAACGCTGTTGCTGCACTGGATGGATTTAGCACAAGTCTGAATGAAAATTCGCTTACGTCTTATATGGCCAGGGTAAATTATACTTTAGATCAGAAGTATATACTAAATGCTTTTGTACGCTGGGATGGGGCTTCGGTACTGGCAAATGGCAACAAATGGGACATGTTTCCTTCTGTATCGGTAGGCTGGCGTTTGGATAAAGAACGGTTTTTACAAAGTGTTCCCTGGATAGATCAACTGAAACTGCGTGCCGGTTTTGCAACCGTAGGCAATGCAGCGGTTGACGCTTATACTACCTTAGGTGCAACGCAGGGTTTATATTACACCTATGGAAGTTCTGTACAACTAGGCTATGTTCCTACAGATCCTATTCTATCTGATCCCAGAACCTATCCTGACCAGAATTTGGGTTGGGAACATACAACTCAAGTAAACGTAGCCGTAGATTATAGTCTTTTCAAAGGTCGTTTGAGTGGTTCTCTTGACGTGTATAAAACAAAAACAACTGACTTGTTGCTCACTCGTCAAATCAATCCGGTTAATGGCTATACCGCAATCCTAACCAATATTGGCGGAACTTCCGGTAATGGCGTAGATATCAGCATCTCAAGTACAAATGTCCGTACCCGCAATTTTACCTGGACAAGTACATTGAATGCTTCCTGGGCTAAAGAAAAAATTGATATGCTGTCAAATGGTAAACTGGATGACATTACTAATTTATGGTTTATCGGACAGCGTATTTTTGTTTACTATGATTATGAAAAAGCGGGTATCTGGCAAAATAC
>CAXTDG010000106.1:0-10304 GCA_964242675.1 uncultured Chitinophagaceae bacterium | reverse complement strand
GGCAGAAGCAATAACTGCGGCGGCAGAAGCATCACGGGGGGCCCGTTCATCTTCCTGCAAGGCGTTGTGTACATCAAAGTCCCATACCGGTACTTTGTCTTTGGGCATTTTAGGATGGTTCATAATAAAAGCGGCTATATGCTCGGCTTGTGCCAGAAACTGGGGATTTTGAGTGTTTCCGAAACACATGGTATAGCCATATAAACCCCAGGCCTGCCCACGAGCCCAAGCCGATTCGTCGGTAAGTCCCTGGTGGGTTCTTTTAGCAATCACATTTCCGGTTGCCGGGTCGTAATCCACTACATGGTATGAACTGAAATCTTTCCGAAAATGGTTTTTCATGGTGGTGGTAGCGTGGCTGGAAGCAACTTTGGCGTAATCCGGTTTTTTAAATTCATTAGCGCCCCAGTACAGGTATTCCAGGTTCATCATGTTATCGATGATAACCGGGTAATGCCAGCTGCCAAAATCCCAGGAACGGATAACGCCAACTTTGGGGCTGAAACGATTGTACAAATGCAGGGCGCCGTCTTTCAAGGCAGGCAGGTAAGTGGCATCTTTTGTAATGCGGTAGGCATTTCCATAAGAACAGTACAGCATAAAGCCTAGGTCATGCGTGTCGGTTATATACCGCATAGAATCCAGGGCCAACGTAAAATTTTTGGCTGCATCTCCCAGAGCTTTATCACCGGTCAACTCATAGCCATACCATAAAGTACCTGGAAAAAAGCCGGTGGTCCAATCCTTATAATCGGCCAGGCGGACAGTGCCACAGGTAACAGAACGTGGATTATGGCCCGGCTGGTAGGTTTGAGCGGCCTTATTTAGTTGGGAGGAAATGGTTTTAGTAGCTTTTGCCAGCCAGTCTTCATTTTTCTCCGGGCCAGCAATTACGGTGGAGGATGCAAAGCAGGCGAGGCCTGCCATTATTGCACTAAATCTTTTTTTCATACTAGGTACAAACATTTAAATTCCAGTGGTTAAATGGAATGCTAAAGCTATCTCAATGGGATGCCTGCCGGTTTCACTAATCGCTTTTATCGTTTTGAATTTGATGAAAAGGGAATTTTTATGGAAACAGCTTTAAAATTCCCCGGTAGCAACAGGCTGGGACAGAATAGTGAAAATGGTATAAAGATGTTGAGATGAAATTCATTCCTAACAAACATTCGTTTGCAGAACCGCACTAATCGCTTGATTTTTAGGATAAGGAATACTTCTAAAAAGCAATTTCATCAAAATTGATATTGTTTTCATTGATATTGAAAGCGCTCCCTTAACACCCGTTTTACATTTGAAGGGGCAAGTGCTACGTTTCATCCTGCAAAAGAGGATAACGGCACATCTACCTGGTAAATACCAAATACACGATTGCACCATAGAACAAACCCTGACGATTTTATAAATGTCAGACTGGCATTTTCTGTGTGTGTTGCATCTCCTTATTAACTGCTTAATATTATCAATTATGGGAAGAATTGAACACCAACCCGCTGTTCAGCTAACCGGCTTTGAAGCCAAAATCCAGCGGAAAGAATTTTTACGCTACACCGGCGCTGCGGTAGTAGCCGTAGCCGGACTGGCTAGTTGCACAAGGGATTACCCGATTTCGGACGTCAACAACCCCTTTACCAACACAGACTACACCATTGATTTTGGCAATGCACAGGATGCCGGGTACTTCAACTACCTGTATGCGCTGGAGCAGTTAGAAGCCGCTTTTTATGTACAGTTGGCTACCGCTTTTCCCGCAGGGCTAACGCTTTTGCAAACGGATTATTTGCAGGACATCAGGAGGCACGAACTGGTACACCGGGAGTTTTTTAAAAGCTTTTTAGGAACCAGCGGTATTGGTGCATTAAGTTTCAATTTTTCCTCTGTAGACTTTACCAGCCTAACCGCTGTATTAACAACTGCCAAAACCTTTGAAGACCTAGGCGTAGCGGCTTATAATGGGGTAATAGCCGGTTGTAAAAAGAGCGAAACGGTTATTCTGGCCAGCCAGATAGCCTCTGTGGAAGCCCGGCATGCCGCCTGGATACGCAACCAGATTACGCCCAACAGCTTTGCCGACTTAGCAGATCTTGCTGCTGTTGGTGCTGTAGCTGCCGAAGGCAAGGATGCTTTTTTAAGCCCCGCCAAAGTGCTGGAAGCAGCATCCAAATATATTACTACCAAATTAAACGTTGTTAACCTCTAATCTCTTACAACCATGGATATATCAAAACTAATTGAAGAAATAGGGAAAGTGGATAGCCCGGCCAGCGAAAGGGTTAGCCCACGGCGCAGCGCTATCAAAAACTTTTTGAGTTTCGGTAAAAAAGCATCCCTGGCAGCCCTGCCGGTTGCGCTGGGTTCCGTATTCCAAACCGCCAGTGCACAAACCACCGGCTCTCAGGAAGTGGAATCCCTGAATTTATTACTGGCTTTAGAATATGCCCAACATGCACTTTACAATCAAGCGTTGACGGCAACCACCATTATACCAACAGCTGTACTACCGGCCATTACCACCCTCCGGGATCAGCAAAAAGCCCATATTGATTTCCTGATTGGCAGAATCACTGCTTCTGGCGGTACGCCCCGTACCCCATTGGTGTATGCCGATTTTGACTATAGAATCATTGCCACCCGAAATGCTACAACCGGTGTGCCGGCTACTTACCAGTTAGGCACTGCGGCCATTATGAGCGATTACAAACTGTTCTTACGGTCGGCCATGATTTTGGAAGATTTAAGCTGCCGGGTATATAAAGGACAATTAATAAGCTTAATAAATAATAAAGCGTTACTGATTGCTGTAGCACAAATGCATTCCCTGGAAGCCCGGCATTCGGCTCAAATACGACAGTTAATTGCCAATGCTGTAATTACCAACCCCGCCAACCTGCAATACCTGCGCCCTTGGATTAGTTATCGCCGGGATGCGAACGGATTCACCGGAGCTGCCTCAACGCCCCCGGTTTATACTGCTAACGACAGTGGTGTAGGAGGATTGAATACCTACTACGATTACGACACCACTACAACGGTGCAAAACCGGGAAATAAAAACGGCACAGGCTGGTATTGAAACCATTGGCATTGGCGGCTTAACTGAAATAACCCTGCCCTATGCGGCCGAGTCGTTTGATGAATATGTGTTAGCTCCTTTTGCCAAAACCTTGCTCAACAACTTCATTATACAGTCAGCCAATTTTGTAAGATAATTGGCCGGGAATGCATTTTTCCATAAAAAACAAAAGCGAACTATACTTTAATAATATGAAAAGTAAAATACTTACCCTTCTCCTTACCATTTTATCCGCCATGGCCTATGCCCAGGAGGTGATAACTGTAAAAGGAGTAGTGAGCGGTGCAGATAACAAGCCTTTGCAGGGTGCTACTGTTACCGAGAAAGGCGCAAGAAACACGGTGGTTACCGGTAATGATGGGGCTTACCAGATTAAATTAAAGTCTAACAGTACGTTAGTTATTAGTTATGTAAACTATACCACCCTTGAGCGGGCCGTTAGTAACCGGACAACAATTAATATTACCCTGCAGAGCAGCCAAAGCAACCTGGATGATGTGGTAGTAGTAGGCTATGGACAAACCGTAAAGCGGAAAGACCTTACCGGCTCTGTATCATCGGTAAGCGGTACGGAACTGGCAAAAGTGCCGGTACAAAATGTGGCGCAGGCACTACAGGGCCGCATTGCCGGTATGCAGGTCACCACCAACAGCGGCGAACCCGGTTCGCTGCCCAGAATCGTTATTAGGGGAGGAACCTCTATTACGCAGAGTAATGAACCCTTATATGTAGTAGATGGCGTACCTCAGGTAGATGGCCTGAACTTCCTGGACCCGATGGATATTGAGAGCATTGATGTGTTGAAAGATGCATCGGCTACTGCCATCTATGGAGCCCGTGGAGCCAATGGCGTAGTGCTGGTAACCACTAAAAGAACAAAGGCCGGTAAAACCACTATCAATTATGACAACTATGTGGGGGTTCAAAAAATTACTCGTTTTCTACCCGTTCTTTCGCCTTACGATTTTACGCAATACATCTACGAAAACGCAGTAACAGATGCTACTCGGCTGGCCCGGTTTGTACAAACCTATGGCACTTACGACTCCTTAAAACTCCGCTACGAAAACCGGCCGGGTATTGACTGGCAAAAAGAAGTGTTGGGTAATACAACCGTAAGCCAGTACCATAAAGTAAGCATTAATGGTGGCAACAACGAAATGCGGTACAACTTGTTTTATTCTAAAAACAATAACGAAGGCATCCTGCTAAATAGTGGGGCTAATAAGGATATTATAAAACTAACCGTAACCAATAATTTTAGCACTAAAGGTCGGGTTACGGCTATTGTAAACTACTCAAATCAATACATCTATGGTTCTGGTGGAACCCAGAACGGAGGAAATGCCCGCCTCAGCTTTTTGCAAAACTTGTTTCAATATCGCCCTATTAATGGTAAAGGGAATGATTTAGATTTATTGGATGATATTATAGATCCGTTTGATAACCAAAGCAATCCGGCGTTTCAAAGCCCGATCGTAGCCGTTACTACCCGTGATGTAAATCAATCTGTTAAAGACCTGAACCTGAACCTAAGCGGTAGCTACAATATTGTGAAACACCTAACCTATAATGGGTTAGTAAACCTTACCAACTCTACCAATAAAACCAAAAGCTTTGTTGGCGCCACCAATATACAAGCCCTCCGCAATGGTGGGCCTTACGGTGGTATTACGGATAATTTATCGAGACAGTTGAACTACAACAATGTATTGACCTACTCCAATGTGTTTGCAAAAGATCATAACATGGATGTTTCGGTAGGTCAGGAGTACATTTACCAGTACAGTGAAGGTTTAACTGCAAGGGCTACGAACTTCCCCGCTACCAATCTGGGCTTTGATAACCTGGGTTTAGGCACAGTAGCCGCTTTCCCCTCTTCTAATGCACAGGATTCAAAACTTTTTTCACTCTTTGCCCGTGCCAACTATGGGTACAAAGGCAAGTACCTATTGAGTGGCTCTATCAGAAGAGACGGTTCTTCTGTATTTGGTTCCGAAAACGTATTTGGCTATTTCCCTTCCGGTGCCTTTGCCTGGCGTGTTATCCAGGAGCCTTTCATGAAAAACTATCCTGCTATCTCTGATCTGAAGCTGCGTGTGAGTTATGGTACTGCCGGTAATAACCGTATTGCAAATTACGCTGCATTAAGCACCCTTACACCCGATATTTACGGATTACTTACTACGGTATATAGTTCAGTTTACCAGTCTAATCTGGCCAATCCGTTCCTGAAATGGGAAACGGTGGTAAAAAAGAACCTGGGAGTAGATATAGGCCTGTATAAGCAGCGCATTACCCTTACGGCAGAAGTGTACGACAACCGCTCAAAAGACCTGTTGTACAATACCCGTATTCCTGCCTCTTCAGGCTTCATACAACAGTTTCAAAATATAGGCGAAACTTCGGCACGGGGACTGGAATTTACGCTAAACACCACCAATATTAAAAGCAAACAATTTACCTGGAATACCAGCTTCAATATTGGATTCAACAAAACGGAAGTAATAAAACTGAGTGATGGTGAAAACTCCTTACTGGCAAATAGTTTTACAACGTATTCCGATTACATACTACAGGTAGGCCAGCCAGTGGGCATGATGTATGGCTACATCAGAGATGGTTTGTACCAGGTAGATGACTTTGACTACAACCCCACCACTAATACTTACACCCAAAAGGCAGGCGTGGTAAATAATGGTAATGTAGTGATGCCTGGGTATGCTAAATATAAAGACCTGAGCGGCCCTGCCGGTAAGCCCGATGGCCTTATTAACGATTACGATAGAACGGTGATTGGTAATGCCAATCCCAAGTATATTGGAGGTATCAACAACAATTTTAGCTATAAAGGCATCGACCTGACCGTATTCTGCAACTTTAGTGTAGGGAATGATATTTATAATGCCAATATCCAGAATAATTTAAGCCTTGCAAATGAGTTTAATAGTAACCTGGCCTTTCAGGCACAAAGGTGGACGAACATCAATTCGTTGGGCCAATTGGTAACCAAGCCTGCGGAACTAGCTGCTTTGAACAGGGGCAAAAATACCATTGCTTCAATACCAGGAACTACCGCAAGTCGTACTAACGACCTGGTAATAGAAGACGGATCGTTTTTCCGGATTAATACGGTAAGTGTAGGCTATAGTTTTCCTAAAAATTGGCTACGTACTATTAAGGTTACCAATGCCCGTATCTATTTCACCGCATACAACCTGTATGTATTTACCAAATATTCTGGCTACGACCCGGAAGTAAGTGTTATTAATAACCCACTAACCAGTGGTGTTGATTTTAGCGCCTACCCGAGAGCCAGGTCTTTTGTAGCCGGTATAAATTTATCACTGTAATTAACTTCTTTCAAAAATGATAAAAGTTCCATTTAATAAAATAAAAGCAGTAGTATTTGGCATGTTAGTACTGGGCATCTTTTCTTCCTGCGAAAAAGTGGTAGAAACGAAGCCTTATAGCCAATTTACTACAGATAATTTCTTTAATACGGTTGAAGAAGCCAATATGGCAACCTTGGGTGTGTACGATATTATGCAAAACGCCGCCACCTACAACTGGTATATACCATTAGTGTATTCGACAGATAATGATGCAGAGTACCTCAGTCCAGGCACCACAGAAGAATGGAGAATTATATCACACTATCTTTACCTACCCTCTACCAGCACTCTTTATAGCACCTGGAGTTTGTTTTATAGCGGTATCGACCGTGCTAATCTGGTAATAGATCGCATACCTCAAATGGCATTGTACACCAGTGGTACGCCTGCCGATAAAGCCAACCTGAACAAGATATTGGGAGAAGCTAAATTTTTGCGGGGCTTTTATTATTCAGAATTGGTGCGTCTTTGGGGTGATGTACCCTTCAAAATCAAAAATTCCGTAGCAGGTGATAATTTCCAGGTACCGCTAACGGACAGGTACGTGATATATGCTCAAATTATTAAAGACATGCAGGAAGCGATAGACGTACTACCTGCAACCCTGGCTACTAATGAAAGAATTACAAAATTTGGTGCAAAAGCCATGCTGGCCCGTGTGGCACTTTTTGCTGGTGGATACTCCTTAAAGGCCGATGGTACAATGGGCCGACCTGCCAACTACCAGGATTATTACCGGATAGCCCAAACGCAGGTAAATGACGTAATTGCCTCCGGTCTTTACCAGCTAAACCCCAGCTACAGCCAGGTATTTAAAAACCAGTCGTCACAGATTTTTGAGCCGAAAGAAAATCTCTTCGAGTCATCTTACTATACTGCTACAAACACCGTTTCCAACAGTTCCAGTATAGGGTTCTTCAACACTCCGACTACAGCAGCAGGACTTTATGGAACCTCTCTGAACAGGGTGTTCATACCACTACCTTTCTACAGATCGTTTGATAGTACCGATCTGCGGCGGGATTTTTCAGTAGCCAAGTATACTATTGATGCCAATGGAAATCGGGTGCCGATTACAGTTCCTAATGTAGATCAAGGCTACACTCCGGGAAAATGGACCCGGGAGTACCAAAAAATTACCACTGCAGAAAGAACCTATACAAACATTAATACCGTAATCATGCGGTATTCAGATGTATTATTAATGAAGGCAGAAATAGAGAATGAGCTGAACAACGGACCTACTACAGCAGCTTACGATGCCATCAATACAGTTAGAAGAAGGGCTTTTAATACTAATGGTACAGGCAGCTCTATCAACCTGACCATTAATAACGGGGGAACCGGCTACGGTACCGCCACCTCTACATTTATCAGTATCACAGGCGGCGGCGGAACTGATGCCTCAGCACTTGTGGCCACTACAGGAACCGGGGGCGTAATTACGAGCCTAAACATACTAAACCGTGGTGGTGGCTACACCTCTGCACCGGTTGTAACCGTAACAGGTGCCGGTACAGGGGCCAGCATTACTGCAACACTATTGCCTAAGGTAACGAATGCCCAGGTGGAATTACCTGCCGGGCTTAGCAAAGACCAGTTCCTGCAAAGAATACAGGACGAAAGAAGCTGGGAACTGTGCTTTGAAGGCCATCGCCGTGCCGACCTGATCCGCTGGAATCTACTGGGTGATAAAATAGCAGCCACCGCAGTTGCTTGCCGAGCTATCCGGACCAATCACGCTTACCTTCCTACTGCTGACAACTTTAAAAGAGGCCAGCACGAATTATATCCTTATCCTCAAAATGAGCGGGATGTAAACAGGGCTATCACAAGGCAAAATCCGGGTTTTTAAGACAGCATATTGTACAGGGGCCGGTGTAAAATATTTTATGCCGGCCCTTGTTATTTACACTGCATGTTAAAATGGTTTTCAACAAATACGGTAATGAGAACTCCCCTCCAGCAATAATGAATGTATACCCATTTAATTAACCAAAAGGCCTAAAGTGGTGATACCGGCCATTGAGCTGAGTTTGAAGTAAAATCCAGCGCAGCTGTTGAATGCAAACCAAATTCGACTCGGGAAGGGGCTTTTAAAGTACAAATAAAACAGGCTGCATATAGAGAGAGAGCATGCGTGTCCTTTTTAGATACTGATCTTGAAAAGAACTATGAGGCTTGTATATCCATGCACATCAATACCGGCTAACCATAAAATATTAAAGATTTTAAAAGTTATTTACATGAAAATAAGATCACCCTTCGTTTTATTATGCGTGGTAATAGCGGGGTTTGTAACAGGTTGCGGCAATGCTAAAAAAGAAGAGCAGCCACAGCGGCCTAACATTCTCATGATTATGTCCGATAACCAATCGTGGAACCACGTGGGCGTATACGGCGACCCGATTGTACATACGCCGAATATGGACAGTATAGCCAGGCAGGGCGTACGTTTTAAAAATGCTTTTTGTAGTTCACCTTCCTGCACGCCGGCACGGGCCGCCATGCTCACCGGGCAGGATACCTGGCGCTTGAAAGAAGGTTCTGACCTCTGGAGCATTTTGCCTACCCAGTTCCCGATTTATCCGGATTTGCTGGAAAAAGGCGGCTACCAGGTTGGCTTCGACCGTAAAGGTTGGGGACCTGGAAGCTTTGAGGCCAACGGCCGTACCAGAAATCCCGGCGGTAATCCATTTGCGAGTTTTCAGGATTTTCTGGGCAAGAAAAAAGACGGAGAACCGTGGTGCTATTGGGTAAACAGCCACGAACCACACCGTCCGTACGTAGAAGGTTCAGGCGAAAAAGCTGGTATTGACCCTGCAAAAGTTCCGGTACCGGGCTATCTTCCAGACCATATCAGTGTTAGAAAAGATATAGCTGACTATTACGAAGCGGTACAAATGTTTGACAGGGAATTAGGCGAGGCCCTAAAAGCCCTGGCAGCCAGTGGCGAAATGGAAAATACCGTAATTGTGGTATGTAGCGATAATGGCTGGCAAATGCCACGTGGCCTGGCCAATTTATACGATTTTGGTACACGTGTACCGTTAATGATTTCGTGGCCGGGCAAATTTAAGCAAGGGGCTGTGGTTGATAACCTGGTGACTTTAAACGATCTGGCACCTACGTTTTTAGCGTTGGGCAATGTAGAAATCCCGAAAGAAATGACGGGTAAAAGTTTGCTTCCCATCTTAACACCTGATCAAAAAGACGAACCCAACCGGGAATTTGTAGTACTGGGTAGAGAGCGTCACGCCTTTGTACGTCAGCACGGTTTGGGATATCCGGGTAGGGCCCTCCGCACCAAACAATACCTGTATATCAAAAATTACGAGCCTAATCGTTGGCCCGCCGGCGACCCGCCTTTTTACGGAGATATTGACCCATATATGTTCAACTGGCCAGGCGAAACCAAGTATTACCTGATTGAGAACAGGGATAATCCGAAAGTGAAACCATTTTTTGAATTGGGAATGGGCAAGCGTCCGGCCGAGGAGCTTTTCGACATTACCAAAGACCCTGACGAACTGCATAACCTGGCTGCCCTTCCGGAATATGCCAAAATAAAACAGGAACTATCGGATAAATTGGTAGCCTATCTGAAGGCAACCAACGACCCTCGTGAAACGGGTGGCGATACCAAAGTTTGGGACAACGCCCCCTACTTCAGTGAGGTGGATAAAACACCTAAACCCAGCAAGGAAATGCAAAAACGGTTCAAACTGGATTCTGCTTACAATTATCTCAAGTAATCCATCATGAAAACATCGTACGCTATTGGAATTGATGTGGGTGGCTCCTCCCTTAAGTGTGGGTTGGTAAATGATACTGGCC
>CAXTDG010000105.1:0-10429 GCA_964242675.1 uncultured Chitinophagaceae bacterium | reverse complement strand
ACCTTATCTGGTTCACTGGCATGGAAGCTGGAAAAGTCGGTTCGAATTAAATAAACCTGTTTATCAGCCGCATTGTATTTAAAAGTAATGTAGGCCGTCCAGCGCCAGCTACTACCGCCATAATGCTCAACAGTAAAGTACCCATTTTTTATGGTAATCCCCTGAAACGGATCGCCCATCATGCCGCCACAAATAATGCAGTAAACGGTTTTATCGTTCCTGCAGGCCAAAGTGTAGGTGCCATCTTCTTTGCCTAACAAAATAAGCAGCGGCCGCTTTACCGGTCGGTCAATATTATCAACAGTATCTTCTGTAGGTGATTTTAATACGACTATGGCATCCTTAGCACTATCTAGATTTAGATTACCATAAGTAATTTTTAATACCTGGTAACCTGCAGGTATATGAACAGCAATTGATTTAGGAACGTTTTTTTCAACTTGAAAAAAGGTTTCATGTTTAATGGGCTGTGCATTCAAGAACGAATAACCTGTAAGGCAACTACCAAATAAAAAAAGGAATATTTTAAAGGGCATAAGACTGCAAAAATAAATTACCTTTTGAATAAATGCTAACCGGCGTACAATTGCTTCCAGGCTTCCGAAATATACTCGGCTATATCCATCGCATTCATGCCATACATCGATTTTGAAATAGCCGCTTTATCTCCTGCCAACCCATGCAGATAAATGCCCAACATAGCTGCCTGCTGCGGTTCGTAGCCTTGTGCCAGCAAGGCTGTCAACACACCGGTGAGTATGTCTCCGGCACCCCCTTTTGCCATGCCGGGGTTGCCAGTGCTGTTGAAATAGCCTTTGCCTTGTGGGGTAGCTACCAACGTATAAGCACCCTTCAATACAATTATAATATTCAGCTCGGCCGCTTTTTGCATAGCCGTTTGCAGCCGCCCAAAACTGTTGGCAGCTTTGCCGAACAAGCGATCGAACTCGCCGGGGTGTGGTGTGATGACACTATTTTCTGGTATTCGATTAAGTGCTTCTTTATCAAAAGAAAATTGCTCCAGCGCTCCGGCATCTACAATCAATGCACCTTTCCAATTAGTGGCTATTTTTTGTGTAACGGCTTTGCATTCATCACTATCTCCCCAGCCGGGGCCTATACCAATGACGTTCATTTTCTCCCAGCTTTTATCTTCTACCCAGCGCTCTTCGGCAAAGCACATGGCCTGCGGATTGGCTGACTGCATGATATTTAAACCGATCTTTGGAATAGCGGTGGTGAGGAGGCCAACGCCGCTTCGCAGGCAGGCATGGGCACTCATTACAGCAGCCCCCATCATGCCTTTGCTACCAGCATATAGCAGGGCATGGCCCAGTTTGTTTTTATACGTGTTTTTTTTGAGCGGATGAATGATGGCTTTTATCTGTGACTCTTCTGCAAACTCATACGGTGCATCAACATCTTTCAAAAAATCGGGATGCAAGCTAATATCAAGCACCTGCCATTTACCGGTGAACTTTTCATTTTCCGCCATCAGAAATGCCAGCTTGGGAATCTGAAAAGTAAGCGTATTCGTAGCCTGAATTACCGTATTATTTTCGGAAGATTTATCTAGGTATAATCCACTTGGAATATCAATGGCTACAATGGTTCCGTTGTGGCCATTGATGTGTTGCACCAGTTCAGCAGCCCTCCCTTCCAGTGGCCGACTGAGACCACTACCAAACAAGGCATCAATCACAATTGCATCATCTGGTATAACAGGAAATTGGGCTGCATCCTCAAGCGTCGAAATGGGAATAGGTAAAGCTTTTAATTCCTCCAGGTTTTGGGTAAAATCTTGTGAAGATTTTTCTGACGACAAAAGGTAAATGGATACGTTTTGCATAGCTAAATGCAACTGCCGGGCTATGGCTAAACCATCGCCGCCGTTGTTTCCAGCTCCGCAAAAAATATAGTATGAATTATTGTGATTAAACTGATGCAGTAGCCAGTCAGTACAGGCGCTGGCGGCTCTTTCCATCAAACCAACAGAAGTGATAGGTTCATGCTCAATGGTATATTTATCCCAATCTCTTATTTGTGCAGCGCTAAGTAGTTTCATACAAGAAAAATAGAAGTTAGAAAATGCTGTTGCAAGATGGAAGCCAAAGCAATGAAAGCACTTTAATACCAAATAATAGCCCACGGTTAAAACCGTGGGCTATTAAGAATTTCAATTATTTCTTCTCGAATTTACTTTCGCTTCTTAAGTGTTTCTTTTTTTGAAGTTGTTTGTTTTTTGGTAGTCTCTTTCTTATTAGCAGTCTTTTCCTTCTTAGCAGGCGCAGCTTTTTTGCTTGTTGCCTTTTCCTTTTTCGCTGGTTCAGCTTTTTTGCTTTTTACTTTTTCATTTCTGCTTTTCTTCGGCTCCGGCAGCTTAGCCTTCACTTTTTCAGTGTGTACACTTGCTGTATCGGACACCTTTACATTCGTTTCTTCACCCTCCGGAATATCCTCTGTAGTAAGGTTAGGCTGTTCATAGTAAGGGCGGAAAAAGTTAGCCAGTCGGCCCAGCTTATAAATATTGCTGTTGTACACATTACCGGTAGCAATAATCACTGCCGTATCCTGGTACACATGTTGGAAAACAGCATTGTTGCCATGCCACCAGCCATTGTGGTACACAATCTTATTCCCATTTCCCCAGCGTTTTAGCCGCCAGCCCAGGCCGTAGTATTCAACCGTATCCCGGTAGTGACGGTCGGCACTCATAGGTTGCCAGGCACTATCGTATAGGGCTTGTGGTAGTAATAAGTTGTGGGTAATGGCGCTGTCGTAAGCCCGCAAATCCCGGCAGGTGGTGTACAGATTTTTGTCACCAAAAATGGCATCGAGGTATTCAAAATCGTACAGTCGACCGCCGCCGGTGAAGGAAGGCATGTAGCGATCCTGGTTGCGAATGTTGAGGATGTAACTATGCGTCATGCCAGCCGGGTTGAAGATGTATTGCTGCACATATTCCGGGAAAGGCAGTTTGCTGATTTCTTCTACCAGCAAGGCCAGCAGCGAAAAGTTGGTATTACTATAATGGAACCGGGTGCCGGTAGGAAACTCCAGCGGGGGCCTGCTATTAATTATTACATCCAGCACATCCCGATTGGTGGCTACTACTTTTTTATTCCATTTAGCCAATGGAAAAAAGTAAGCATAATTCCGCAGACCGCTGGTATGGTTCAGCAGATTGCGGATGGTAATGGCGGGAAATGGGAATGCCGGAAAATACTTCGTAAAAGGATCGTCCAGTTTCAATTTTCCGATGGCCACCAGTTGCAGTACCGCATGAGAAGTAACGGTTTTGGAAGTTGAAGCCACATGAAAAGGCGTGGTATCTGTAACTGGTATATCCCGGTTGGGGCCGGTAAAACCCATATAACGTTCGTATAGCGTCTGGCCATTTTTCACCACCAATATGCCGCCGGAGAAATGCTGCTGGGGCAAAAAAACATCCAGAAAACGGCTCATAGTGTCCCGCAGAAAATTGATTTTGTCTGCATTGTACACACTACCATAAAAAGCCGTTTTAGCCGTTGCAGTATCCGCTGTGCCTTGCGCCGGCGACTGATTTTTGCAGGAAAAAAGAAATACAGTAAGTAGCCCGCCAATAATGCATTTTGATTTTGTACTCATAAGAAAAGAAAAACCGCACATGGCTGCAAAATAGGAGAAGCAGGCGGATATAAGACGTTAGGTTTTTTAAGGAAAACGACGTAAGGAAGTTTTAATTGCCCTATGAAAAAAGGTAGCGGTTATCTTCGCCGCATGGCAGAGAATACCAGTTACCCAAAAGATAAAATCAACATCCTGCTGCTGGAAAACATCAGCGAAACGGCTATCCAGAATATCAAAGACCACGGCTATGTAAGCGTAAAGAAATACAGCGGTGCCCTAAGCGAAGAAGATTTACTAAAAGAAATAAAAGATGTGCACCTGCTGGGCATTCGCAGCAAAACGCATGTAACGCCTAAGGTGCTGGAAGCAGCTTCCCGGCTGCAGGCCATTGGCTGCTTTTGCATCGGTGTCAACCAGGTTGATTTGGGATCGGCGGCCCAACATGGTGTTACCGTATTTAATGCACCGTATAGCAATACCCGCAGCGTGGCCGAACTGGTAATTGGTGCTTCCATCATGCTCATCCGCCGCATACCCGATAAAAATATAGCCGCCCACCAGGGTAAATGGATGAAAGATGCCAAAGGCAGTTTCGAACTACGAGGCAAAACACTAGGCATAATTGGCTATGGGAATATTGGCAGCCAGGTAAGTGTGCTAGCGGAATCGCTGGGGATGAAGGTCAAATTTTATGATGTGCTCACCAAGTTGCCGCTGGGCAATGCGGTGGCCTGCAAAAGCCTGGAAGAATTGGTAAGCCAGAGCGATATTGTTACGCTGCATGTGCCGGAACTGGACTCTACCAAAAACCTGATGAATGCTGATCTGATTGGGCATTTAAAAAAAGATAGCATCCTTATAAACTATGCACGTGGTGAAGTGGTAGATCTGGAGGCACTTGCAGCCGCTATCAAATCGGGCCAAGTGGCCGGTGCCGCTATTGATGTGTTTCCAATAGAGCCGGAGAAAAATGGCGATGTGTTTTCTTCGCCGCTACAGGGTTTGCCGAATGTGTTGCTTACGCCGCACATAGGCGGCAGCACCCAGGAAGCCCAGGAAAATATTGGCGTGGATGTTAGCACTAAACTGATGGCCTTTCTCGAAAGTGGTATCACCTACGGCAGTCACAGTGTGCCTTCTATTAATCTGCCCATGCTGGAAGGTGCCCATCGTATTTTGCATATTCACCGCAATGTGCCTGGGGTTTTAAGTGAAATCAATACAGCGCTATCGAACGCCAAGGTGAATATTTTGGGACAGTATCTTTCTACCAACGAGCAGATTGGCTACGTGGTGCTGGATGTAAATAAGCAACTCAGCAAGACCGCATTGGACTTACTGAAGAACGTAAAAGAGACGATAAAGGTGCGGATGCTGTATTAAGTAAAGTCCGAAAGAAAATACAAAACTTGTAAACAAGAAGGCACCGCTGAAGCAGTGCCTTCTTGTTTATGCTCCCCCAAAGCAAGCACATCTATTTGCGATAATGACAGAAGATACTACAGATGTTGAAACGTAGAATATCTGTTATCGTTTCTTAAACGGATGATTTTCAGCCGGGTTTTTGTTATTGACGAAAATCATTTTCAGCCGGACCCTTTTCGCCCGGCACATTAAAACAAAAATTTTATGGCTGCACATTTTGGAATGGTGGGGCTGGGCACAATGGGTAGTAACCTGTTGTTGAACATCACCGACCATGGCTTTGAAGTAAGCGGTTATGACCGTGACCCTGCCCAGCGGGAAAAACTGATAAAAGAAAGCGAAGGCAAAAAAGTAACGGTTGCTATTTCGCCGAAGGAATTTGTAGAAGGGTTGGAAACACCCCGTATGATAATGCTGCTGGTACCTGCCGGGCCTATTGTAGATACGGTTTTGAAAGATTTGGTGCCGCTACTACAGGATGGCGATATCATCGTTGACGGTGGTAATTCTCATTTTATTGATACCGAACGCCGCTACCGGGAATTGCAAACCAGTGGCATCCACTTTATAGGCATGGGCGTAAGCGGTGGCGAAGACGGTGCCCGCCTGGGGCCCAGCATGATGCCGGGTGGCACAAAAGAAAGCTACGAACTGATTAGTAAAATATTTGAGCCGGTGGCTGCAAAATCAGACGAAGGCCCTTGCATTACTTATATTGGCAATAGCGCTGCTGGCCACTATACTAAAATGGTGCACAATGGTATTGAGTACGCCATTATGCAGCTCATCAGCGAAGTGTACGACCTGCTGAAACGAGTAGGAAAACTGGACAACGCAGCGCTACAGGAAGTATTTACCCAATGGAATGAAGGCGAACTACAGTCGTTTTTGATTGAAATAACCGGCAATATTTTCAAGCAGAAAGATGCAGTAACCCGGCAGGATCTGGTGGATGTAATACTGGATAAAGCTAAGGCAAAAGGCACTGGTAAATGGACTTCGCAATCGGCTATGGATTTAGGAGTACCTATCCCCACCATTGATACGGCAGTGAGTATGCGGTCGCTATCGTCGATGAAGGACGACCGGACCGCAGCGGCCAAACTGTATGGCTACGAAGAACCGACAGCCGATGTAGATGTAGAAGAATTAAAAACGGCTTGCAAAAATGCTTTGCATGTGTGTATGGTACTTTCCTACGCTCAGGGCCTGCACCTGCTGAAAGTGGCTTCTTCTGAATACAACTACAATGTTGATATAGCCGATGTAGTACGCATCTGGAAAGGCGGTTGCATCATTCGGGCTGCTATGCTTAATGATTTACGCAAGGCTTATCTTGATTATCCTTCCTTAAATAATGTAGTAGAATCACCGGTTTTCAAACCGCTGCTTTCTGAAAAAAGAAGTGCATTGCAACACCTGGTGGAACTGGGTACGAATCATAAAATACCAGTAGCTGGATTATCCGCATCTCTGCAGTATTTTGACGCTTACACTACCGAACGCCTGCCTGCCAACCTGATACAGGCACAGCGGGATAATTTTGGTGCCCACACTTACGAACGCATTGACAAACCTGGTATTTCTCATACAAATTGGAATACTGATGAACAACCTTAAACAACCGGCTAATATTGTCATTTTTGGTGGCTATGGCGATCTGGCCAAACGCAAGCTACTGCCCGCTTTGTACAACCTATACCTGGCTGATCACCTGCCGGAAAATTTCAGCATCATTGGTGTTCACCACAAGCCAATGGAAGATGCCGCCTATCAGGAATATATTCTGGATGGCATCAACCAGTTTTCCAGGAATGGAAAAGCGGCCGATGATAAATGGAAAATTTTTGCTGAGCATATACATTTTTTTGCAGGAGACTTTACGCAGGATGATGCCTTTACCCGCCTGAATGATGTGTTGATGAAAAACGACGAACAGTGGGGCGAACGAGCCACTCGTTTGTTTTATTATTCTGTTGCGCCTCGTTTTATTGAGCCTATTACTACGCTCCTATCCAGCCACGACATGGCCGATGATAAAGCACTAGACCATATTGTGGTGGAGAAGCCTTTTGGTAACGATTTGGAAAGCGCCAAAGCCCTGAATGACTTGCTGACAAAGCATTTTGATGAATCACAGATCTTCCGCATCGACCACTACTTAGGTAAGGAAACGGTGCAGAACATTATGGCCTTTCGGTTTACGAATATTTTGTTTGAGCCACTTTGGAATCGCAACTACATTGACCAGGTACAGATAACCGTGGCTGAAAGCATTAGTGTAGAAGGCCGTGGCCGCTATTACGATCAAAGCGGTGCCTTGCGGGATATGATACAGAATCACCTGTTGCAGTTGCTTTGCGAAATAGCCATGGAGCCACCAAATTGTTTTAAGGCACAGGAAATACGAAACAAGAAAACAGAGGTACTAAATGCCGTTCGCAAATACACGCCGGAAGAAGTAGAGAAAAATATAGTGCGTGGTCAATACTACGAAGGCAAGCTAAAAGACGAAGATCAACCTGCCTACCGTACCGAAGAAGGGGTTGATCCTAATTCAACTACGGAAACATTTGTAGCAGGTAAATTTTACATTGACAACTGGCGCTGGCAGGGCGTTCCTTTTTACCTGCGTACAGGTAAGAGTTTGCCAAAAAGCACATCCCTCATTACCATTCAATTCAAGCAGTTATCGCACCTATTGTTTGACGAATCGGTAACTGGTGATCTGGAGCCTAACCAGATGTTCATTAGCATACAGCCGGAGATGAAAATCAGCTTGGTTTTCCAGGGAAAAGTACCGGGCCTGGAACTGAAAGTGGAACCGGTGGAAATGGATTTTTCCTACAAAGAATCATATGATGGGAAATCGGTACCGGAAGCTTACGAAACCTTGCTGCTGGATGTATTGAAAGGTGATGCAACCCTGTTTATGCGGGCCGATCAGGTAGAAGCAGCATGGGCTGTAGTAATGCCGATCATTAATGCATGGAAAGCGAAAGAAATGGCGCATTTTCCTAATTATGCTGCTGGTACATGGGGTCCACAAGCCGCTGATGAATTAGTACATAAGGATGGATTTAGATGGGCTTTATTGCCTGAGAATCATCAGCCAGGGCAGACACGTTAACTCATAGAAAGTTGTTAGTATAGAAAAGCGGCAATCATCAATAATAATGATGATTGCCGCTTTTTTTTCATCCCATTCTAATACGCTTTTTATAAACTCCTAATCCAATACAGAAGCCGTTCTAATACTACTGCCGGAGGTTTGTAAAACAAAAATATTATTCACCAACCTATCAAATACCGGCTATGAAAACAATTCTTATTCCTACTGACTTTTCCCTGCAATCGCTGAACATTATAAAAAATGCTACTTCTTATTTTGCAGGAGAAAAATTGAATGTTGTGCTGTTTCATGCACTGCATACCCCAACTGATATTCAGGATCTGTTGTTCATCAATCCGCTAGCACCACAGGAAAAAATTACAGAAGAATTTCGCCATGCTTGTGCTGCACTTAAAAAGAGGCACAGCCCTATAATCACAGGCATCACATTCAAATCAATGTACGGAAATACAGCTGCTGTATTCAGAAATTTCATCGAAGCAAACGGCATTGATTGCATTTATATGCCGGAGCATGTAATGCTGCGTTCTGTCTACCAGGATAGTGTTGAGCTGCGTTCGCTTTTCAAGAATGCAACTATCCCTTTCATTACAAACACTATTGCCAGCAAGCAAACGGCAGCTCCAGCATTTACAAAGGCACTCATGCTGGCTGAAGATTAATTATAAATCGCTCTCATTAAAACCAACACAATCGTTATGCTTTTAAAAGAAAACATTCCTTTCTCTTACATTTTTGGAAAGATAAAATATGAAATAGTATTTGTAGTGCTTTATGCTTCTGCAATTGCTATTACACATACCTATTTCCCACTTACAGAAATGAGTATTCCGCTGGCCGTACCCGCTATTTTAGGTACGGTGATATCGTTACTACTGGCCTTTCGCAGCAACCAGGCCTACGACCGCTGGTGGGAGGCCCGCCATATCTGGGGAGCCATTGTAAACGAAAGTCGTACGCTGGCAAGAGAGATAATTTGCTTTGCAGAAGCACCGGGGCATGAGGAAGAGTTGCAACGTTTTAAGGCAAATTTTATTCGCAGGCAAATAGGTTGGTGCTACAGCTTAGGCCAAGCACTACGAGGCAAAAACGGACTGGACAATATGGATAAATACCTCTCTAAAAAGGAAATCCAGTTTTTAGAACCGTATAGCAATGTACCTGCAGCTATTCTTGATTTGCATGCTTATGATTTAAAAAGAGCACTGGACCGAGGCTGGATCAATTCATTGCAACAAATAGAACTGGATGAAACCCTTACCCGGCTGTGCGATGCCATGGGCAAAAGCGAACGGATTAAAAACACTGTTTTCCCCGCTACGTATAGCCACTACCTGCATTTTATGCTGGTATTTTTTATCCTAATGCTACCGTTTGGATTGATAGAATATTTTGGCTTTTTGGAAATCCCTTTGCTTACCGGTATTGCTGCTTCTTTTTTATTAGTGGAAAAAATGTCCATTCATCTACAAGATCCGTTTGAGAATAATCCAACCGATACACCGGTAACGGCTATAGCCCAAACCATCGAAAAAAATCTGCGTCAAATGCTTCAGGAAGAAGTACCCCAACCGGCTGAAACTAAGAAGAAGTTTTATGTATTGTAAGATGATGCGTGTTTGAAGAAACTGCCCGTGATAGTTGATTGTTTTTCCCGAAAAAGAAAACCCCGGATGCCATTGTGCATTCGGGGTTTTCTTTTCAAATTATCTAGTAGAGACAAGGCATGCCTTGTCTCTACGGTTTACAGCTTATCAACAATACCATCTACAATACCGTAAGCAATGCTTTCATTGGCATCCATCCAGTAATCACGGTTGAAGTCTTTGTAAATTTTTTCAACCGTCTGGCCTGTATTATCCGCCAGTATTTTAGCGCCAATTTCCTTAGCTTTCTTTATTTGAACGGCCATAATTTCCAGGTCGGCACTGGTACCACGGCCACCGCCACTTGGCTGGTGAATCATCACTTCGCCGTGTGGGTAAATGAAACGTTTACCTTTTTCACCACCACTTAGCAAAATGCTACCCATGCTGGCAGCCATGCCCATACAAATGGTGCTTACCGGGCTGCTGATCATCTGCATCGTATCATAAATCACCATGCCACTAGTTACTACGCCGCCTGGGCTGTTGATGTAAAATTTAATTTCTTTTCCCGGATCAATAGCATCCAGGTAAAGCAAACGGGCAGTAATATCTTTTGCCGATTTGTCTTCTACAGCGCCCCAAAGAAACACCTTGCGCTGCTCAATAAATT
>CAXTDG010000104.1:2447-10493 GCA_964242675.1 uncultured Chitinophagaceae bacterium | reverse complement strand
GTAACTGCCATATTTATTTAAACCCCTTCTTTTAACTAAGATGGGGTTTTTTATTGCCAGAAAATGAAGGAAGACTATTGCTTAAATTAAATGACGACACTCTAAGGTTAAACCTACTTATTTAGCTGATATGCTACAAATAGTAGTATATTTATCATTCTAAACAAGTAAATATTGAGTGATAAGATAATTGAAAAACTAGAAATACTTGCAGATGCTGCTAAATATGATGTCTCCTGTTCCTCAAGTGGAAGTAAAAGAGAAAACAAAAACAAAGGTCTAGGTGATGCTAAAGGAATGGGTATTTGCCATGCATATACTGAAGATGGCCGTTGCGTTTCATTATTAAAAATCCTACTTACTAATCATTGTATTTTCGATTGCGCCTATTGCGTAAGTCGAAAAAGTAATGATGTTAAACGAGCTGCATTTACCGTTCAGGAAGTAGTTGATCTCACTATTAATTTTTACAGAAGGAATTATATTGAAGGCTTATTCCTAAGCTCTGGTATTTTCAGCAGTGCTGATTATACTATGGAAAGACTTGTGCGTATAGCTAAAAAGTTAAGGCTCGAGCATAAATTCAATGGTTATATCCATTTGAAAGCCATTCCAGGCGCAAGTGATGAGCTATTAAAGCAGGCAGGATTGTATGCTGATAGATTGAGCGTAAATGTAGAAATGCCAACCGAACGAAGTCTTAAACTATTAGCACCAGATAAGAATCATAGGGATGTTATAAAACCTATGGAGTATTTGAAAAGTGAGATTATTAGTTATAAAGAAGAAATTAAAACGAGTAATAAAGTTCCACTTTTTGCCCCGGCAGGCCAAAGTACACAAATGGTGATTGGTGCTACACCCGAAAGTGACATGGAAATTTTGGGAATGGCTGATTATTTCTATCAAAAAATGAAATTGAAGCGGGTATATTACTCCGGTTACGTTCCAATCAGCAATGATAACAGGCTTCCAGCAATTGGTACACCCATACCTATGATTCGAGAGAATCGTTTATACCAAGCTGATTGGTTAATTCGATTTTATGGATTTAACGTAAATGAAATTGTAGGTATAGAGCAACCCCATTTAGATTTGGATATAGATCCCAAATTGAACTGGGCTTTACGCCATCTTGATCAATTTCCATTAGACATAAATACTGCAGATAGGGAATTAATTATGCGGGTACCAGGTATTGGTGTACAAAGTGCAAATAGAATTGTGGCTGCCCGAAAATTTAGCAAACTATCTGTTGACCATTTGCAAAAAATGGGTATTGCATATAACCGTGCTAAATACTTTTTGTCTTACAAAGGTTCATTTGCTCCGCACAAAGATTACACCTCAATGCAAATAAGAGAGCAGATACTGCAAATTCAAAATAGCAAATACCAACGTAATTTCTCTCCTCAGCTAACCTTCTTTTAAAGTAATGACAACAGTAGTGTATGATGGTACTTATGAGGGCTTGTTAACGGCAATATTTGAAATTTATGAGTATAAGTTAGAAGAAGTTTCATTTTCAAAAGGCGAAACATTCAATTCTTCTATGTTTACTATTCCCCACTTTGTAAATACAATTGATTCGAAAGCACAACGAGTTTTAAAAGGATTGCAAGAACGTATTTCACAAGATGGAATACTAAGTTTATACAAAACTTTTTTGTCAGAGATAGATAAGGTGGAAGATACGTTGTGGCACTACGTGCAATATGCTTTTGCTAGCAGGCAAAATATTGAAAATGATTTTAGCCATAATGCGGTTTTATTTGTAACACAAATAGCTAGAAAAGTATTTCGTGAAACCCATCGAATGGAAGCATTTGTGCGTTTTCAGCTTACTAAAGATGGACTTTACTATGCCGTGGTGGAACCAGATTGCAATGTATTACCCTTAATCATTAAACATTTTCAAAGTCGTTATGCAGACCAGCGCTGGTTAATCTACGATGCCAAACGGAAATATGGTATTTACTATGATTTAGATACAGTTAGTACAGTAGAGTTAAGTTTTAACTTAAATGTTCATTCAGTTAAAAGCATTGCAGAAATTAGAGATGATAAGGAAGAATTATTTCAGATTTTGTGGCAACGCTATTTTAATAGTACAAACATAAAAGCAAGAAAAAACATGCGACTGCATTTACAGCATATGCCCAAAAGGTATTGGAAATATCTTACAGAGAAAAAGCCTTAGGGTAATACTGAATCAGAATACAGGCAGAAAAATTTAGGACGTGTTTATACATTAAATCGACAGAAAAAACGGGCAGTCACAGTTAGTGCTTCGACTATCTTCAACACTTAAACATCTGGATATGACTGTAAAATTTCAAAAAATCTGCAAATAAATCGCCTTCAATATGTATAAAGTAGCGCTTGCCGACGATCACACTATGGTACGGAAAGGCTTAGCCAACCTTATAAACTCATTTGAAGGCTTTGTTGTAGTGTCTGAAGCTGGTAATGGAAAAGAATTAATAAAAGAGCTAGATGATAAGAATCTTCCAGACATTGTTCTTTTAGATGTACACATGCCGGAAATGGATGGTTATGAAACCGCAGAATGGTTGCGAAGTAACTATCCTCAAGTAAAAATTCTGGCTCTGAGTATGATGGACTCTGAAAGTGTTATTATAAGAATGATAAAGTGTGGTGCCAGAGGGTACATTTTAAAAGATATGGAACCGTCAGAGTTAAAGGATGCTTTACAAGCGGTAATTAGTAAAGGATATTATTATAATGAGTTAGTAACTGGTAAACTTATTTTTAGCATCAATAAGCTGGGTAATGATGAAAAAGAAATCCAAACACTTATTAATTTAAGTGATAAAGAAATTCAATTTTTAAAAATGGCTGCTACTGAGTTGACTTATAAAGAAATAGCTGATCGAATGGCAGTTGGAGTTAGAACTATAGATGGTTATAGAGACAGTTTATTTGAGAAATTGAGTATAAAAAGCCGGGTCGGGTTAGTTCTTTTTGCAATAAGAAATAAAATAGTTATTGTCGACTCTTAATAATGCAATGGAATTGAATTTAAAATCAGTGTGTAACAGAAATAGCCTCCATTTGGAGGATATTTCTGTTACATTACTATGAGAGAAGAAATATTAATTTTAAAAAGGGCCCTTTAGTAAAGTAGCAGCTTTCATAGATATGGACGATAGACGGGCTTTACACTACTTACCGGCAACCAGATCGGTAAATCAGCAATGCCATTTGGCCATCACTAAATATTGGATTGTCTAATTGAAACACTGAAAGGATTTTCTGGCGTGTGGCTACTTACTAAAGGACCCGTGTGTTGTTTTTCCCTAAACCCAGCATGAAAGTACAGCTGCTCTATACTGTAGCCTAATCGTTTATTGCGTGCTATTTGTAAGCATTACGTTAAATCAAGCAGTTTTAAATGAATGTTTAAACATTTTTGATAAAAAACGATAAAATATTTTGTTTGATGCCATTGTTTTGCAATATTTGCAAAACAAAACGATCCAATTATTGTTTTTTGCAAAAATAAGTTCATTACATGGCCGATAGTCCTCAGGAATTACAGAAGATTCTTTTCGATAAAATAAAATCTCAACTTCCTCCCCACGTTTCTTTACCACTTGAATTAGCCTCTTTACTAAGTGTAGGTGTTGATAGTGCTTATAGAAGAATAAGAGGAGAGACATTATTAAATTTAAGTGAGTTAAGACACGTATGCCGTCGATTTGAATTGAGTCTGGATCAGCTTTTTCAGCTGGGTGATAGTTCTTACTTATTCTCAGGCCGTACGATGGATTATAATCATTTTGATTTTATTCAATATCTGCAAAATTCTACTGAGTATCTGCGCTATCTAAACAATCTGCAAAATCCAATCCTTTATTATACGAATAGAGATATACCCATTTTTTATCATTTTGCCTTCCAATCACTCGCACTCTTCAAACATCATTTCTGGATGAGATCAATTTTCCATCATCAGGAATATTCCGTAAAACCTTTTTCGCTTTTAAAGGTAAATGATGCCCTTTTACAAGCTGGGAAAGCATTATTTACAGAATACGCCAAACTTCCTGGAGTTGAAATCTGGAATTTCGACTGCATTAATAGTACGCTAATGCAAGTAGAATATTATAGAGAGACAAAAGTTTTTGCATCGGAAGATGATGTTCAGGCTATATATGATGATATTGAAGTGTTGTTAGATCATATTCAACGTCAGGCGGAAGAAGGTGTAAAGATAGCAGCTGATGGTAAGATTATTAATCCTGCTGCAACTTACCAAATGTTTAGAAATGAATTCTTGTTAGGTGCTAATACACAATATGGCAAAGCTTCTAATACAGAGGCTGCTTTTATAAATCATAACGTATTTAATTACATATCCACTAGTGACCATAGATTTTGTGAGTATACACTTCAAACTATGA
The DNA here is from genome assembly GCA_964242675.1 of uncultured Chitinophagaceae bacterium. Taxonomy (GTDB): domain Bacteria; phylum Bacteroidota; class Bacteroidia; order Chitinophagales; family Chitinophagaceae; genus JAZKFT01. Next base: position 6,066 of record CAXTDG010000104.1, on the reverse strand, counting down.
AAAACCTGATGAGCCGGTCAACACTTATTAGTGGTGTGAGTGAGAAAGAAAGAAGCAAGTTCTTCTATGAACTAAGAGATAGACTAGCCAAAAGCCGAAAAAAAGTATTCTAATATAATCCTAGATAATTCTAAGCTGCGCCGGACGCTGATCAAAATCCGGTAATATCCAATTTATTCTACCTGTTAAGCCTTTAGACTAGTTGCGCTCTGCAACTATGTGTGTCCCGATTTCAAAATTCGCTAAAGCGTATAATGTACTCCTATGTGCGTAGGCAAAAGCCTACGCACATAGAGCATACAATGTAATGCCTTGTACGCAAATATTATAAATAAATAATTTATCAATTAAAAAATCCGCCTATGATTAGATGATCAAACATGTATACTTATGAGAAAACCACCCTTTATTAACTAATCCCCCTTGTACTTAAACCTAAATCAAATCATGTCTTTTAAATTAACCTTACCTGCAACCACAGGTTCAACCTCGCCTTCAAAACAAAAAAAATCGTTGGATCAGAACAACAAAACCAAAAATTATAGAAAAAATTTACTTCTTCTCTTTACAGTTTTTGCCCTGTCAGCCATACAAGCTGTAAATGGACAAATGGACCTGAAATTTGGTTCATACTCTTTAAAATCAGGAACTGATAAACAACTGGGTGCCAAATATTTGTATAAAAATGTAGCTACCGGCTTTGACTGTATAGTAACTATTGCGCAAGTTTCAGGTGGTGCCACATTGTATGCATTTGATGATAGTACATTAGTGTTTGGTGGTACAAAAGACCGCTTTCAACCTATCATTACTGCACCTTATAATGATTACAATACCAATTACGTAAGGTTCCGTTTTCAGCTTATTAGAAGCAATACTTACAGCAATGGTACAGGTACAATAGCAGTACCAACTGAGCCAATCTGGTTCCGTTCTTACGATGTGGATGGAAATGGTGCAAGCAACGGCCTGAAAGAATTTGTAGAATTAGGAACTGCTTTCACCGGAAGCTGGGTAGATGATCCGAGTGAGTTGGATGCAACTACACCACTAGTAACAGGTGAAAAACGTTATATGGTTAATAGTGCTACTGTAAATGGTGATGATATATCAGATCTGGGTAAATATGCTTTTAATGGCTTTATCTACGGTGGTACCACTAGTACCTGGGATATTGTTGGTGGTTCTTATGTAGGCAACTGCTCGCCTAATCCTAATGGACCTTTCAACGATGCTGACCGTTTGAATTCATGGTCTTTCAGCAAAGATGATGTAGATCCAGGAGTTGATTTTGGTGATGCTCCATCTAGTTATAATGGTACTTCTCCACTTATTCCTGCCTTCCATGTTGTGCCTAGTGTTGACAACTGCCGCAAACTATACTTGGGTAGTGTAAAGCCTGATTACGATTTCGATCCTTCTGGCAATAATGCTGCTAACGTAGATGACCTGAACAAAACACTGGATGATGAAGATGGTGTTACTTATAAGTATTTCCCTAAGTACAGTGGAAATGGCACTTATTCTACTACCGTAAAAGCTACAAACGTTGGCCCTTGTGACGCATACTTATATGCTTACATAGATTTCAATGGTGATGGTGACTTTAATGATGCAGGCGAACGTTCGGCTAAAGTAACTGTACCTAATACTTCCTCTACTATACTGCAAAACTTAACCGTTACGTTTACGGGCATCACTTCTTATAGCACTTCAAATGCTAACCGGTATATCCGTTTCCGCCTGGCGTACGATGCTGCTGATATAGATACACCCAATGGTGCTGCTTATAGTGGTGAAGTAGAAGATTACCGTTTTGATATTGCCCGTGATATTTCTGGTACGGTACATCTTGATGCTGATGGCCTTACAGACGGTGCTATTGATGGACCTGGTATTGGCAACCCAGGAGGCTCACAGTTATATGCTATATTGGTAAATGCTGATGGTAAAGTAGTACAGTCAGTAGCAGTAAATACAACCAACGGAACTTATACCTTAAATGGTGCAGGTACCAATAACACTTTCACTGTTCTGATTTCTACAACGGCTGGTGTAGTAGGTAATGCAGCATCGGCTCCGGCTATCCCAACCAACTGGGTATTTACCGGCGAAGGTTATGGCACTGGTGATGGTACACCAAACGGTTCTATCAGCGGAACGCTGGATAATAGCCAGGATAACATTGCAGGTATCGATTTCGGTATTGAGCAACGCCCCATAGCTGTAAGTAAATCTATCACAGGTATTGGCAACCCAGGTGGTACCAATAAATACACTATCCCTGCTGGCACATTTGTTCCTACAGATGCTGATGGTGTTGTTTCTTATCTCACAATAGCAACCTTCCCTGCAAATGTTACTTCAGTTACCATTACATCTATCGTAAATGGTGTATCTACTACTACGACTTACACGAGCAGCACATGGCCTAGCGGTGGTATTGACAGTATTCCTTACAATAGCGGTAACCCAGCCATTCTGGTTGATCCGGTTGATGGAAACGCAACGGTAGCCATCAGCTATATAGCTACAGATAATGGCAATGTAACAAGTAGCAATACTGGCGTTATTAGCCTTGAATTTAAAGTAGTAAGCATTAGCGGTAAAGTATGGGACGATACGAATGGCGATGCTACCGTACAAACAACCGAAGCCGTTTACAACGGTACCACCAGCACTACGCTGTATGCTTATCTGATAGATGCCAGCAATAAAGTAGTACAGTCTTCAACTGTCACTTCAACTGGTACTTACACTTTCACTAACGCTCCTTACAACACAACAGGGTACAAAGTAATTATCTCTACTGTATCAGCTTCTGTAGGTGCTGTAGTAGGTACTGCCACATTACCTTCTAACTATGTAACTACCGGCGAAACCATTGGTACTACTAAAGAAGGTACTGCTGATAGCAAAATCACCGTTCCGGCAACAACAACTGCCCTTACCGATTACAACTTTGGTATTGAACGTCTGCCAGAAACAGTTGATCGTACTTACTCATTAGGTTCTATCATCCTGAATGCTAACTATACAATGGCTTCTGTACCATTGAAAGGTTCTGATCCTGAAGATAGCCCTGCTGCTGGTTCTATCAGCACTGGCGGAAACTTCAAAATCACTCAATTGCCCGGAACAGGTGTTACCCTTGTATACAACAATATACCAGTAGTACTTGGCCAGGTAATTACCAACTACGACCCAACAAAGCTGGCTGTAAAATATACAGCGCTGGTACTAAACACCACATTTAAATATGCAACTATTGATGCTGCTGGTCAGTTAGATCCAACACCCGCTACCTACACTATCAGCTTTGCATCTGTATTGCCATTGAATGGCCTGGAACTGAGCGCCAATCTGCAAGGCAGCAATGTGAAACTCACCTGGAATGTAACCGGTGAACGCAACGTAGTTCGTTACGAACTTGAGTATAGCACAGATGGCCGCACCTTCAACGCACTAAACACTACTGCTTACCGTGCTAGCAGCAATGCTACCAACACATACACCTACACCCACCTGCCAATAGTTACAAGTGGTATTTTGTACTACCGTGTTATTCAGATTCGTACAGACAATGGTACCAGCATTAGCAACCAGGTATCTGTAAGAC
>CAXTDG010000104.1:0-2437 GCA_964242675.1 uncultured Chitinophagaceae bacterium | reverse complement strand
GTAAGACTGAACGACAAAAACGCACAATTTGTAACGGTAATGCCAACCTTAATTAATGATATGGCTAACATCCGTATCCACGCTATCAGTGCAGGCAAAACCGTTATCAACATTGTTGATAACAACGGTAAACTGGTGATGAAGAAAGAAGTTTCTTTAACCGCAGGAACTACCACACTTACAATGGATGGCTGGCAGGCGCTGGCAACCGGAACCTACTATGTTCAGGTTAGCAATGGCGACGAGCAATCATCTGTAAAAGTGATAGTGCAGCACTAATCAATCATCTCAACACATAGGGTTGTTTTCCCAAACCATCAACCTTTAAGAGCCATCCCATACCAGCGGGGTGGCTTTTTTGTTGCCAGTTGTCAGAAGACAGTTGTCGGGCTGTGATTGTGGCTTGGTTGGGTTTCACATCCCGGGTGGCCAGGTTCGGCGTTTTTATTTTGAACCAGGCTATTAACTACGCATTGGGCTTTTAGGGCGTTGGCACCGTTCGGGTTTTATTTATCTATTAAGCTTTTAATGAAGCGAAGAAGGAACAATTCAAATAAAAGAAGGCATTCTCAACCTGAGATGCTTCTTTTATTTTGGTTCATTGAAGCAAAATTTATTTTACAATCCATTTGGTTTATAAAATAAACTAGTCTACGTTTGTGATATATTTACGAAGTATGAAACCCTTTTTTAAAACCCTTTTTCTACTTTTCATTGGAAATATAGCTATTTCCCAGAGCCGCATTAGCGGTGTTATCACTGGTGATCGCCACAAGCCGCTAGGTGGTGTAAGCATCAGCATCAAAGATTCATACGACGGCGCTACTTCCGATAGTAGCGGTGCCTTCCATTTCACTACCTCCGAAAAAGGAAGCTTCATCTTAATTGCTACTTATATAGGCTACAAAAACTACGAGCAGCCCATTATCATTACTGCGGGCCAGCCACTGGAAGTAAAAATTGAAATGAAAGAAGAGATCAGCGAACTGAACGCCGTTGTAGTAACCGCTGGTACATTTGAAGCCAGCGACGAAAAGAAAACTACTGTCCTGAAATCGTTGGACATAGCAACCACCGCCAGCGCTAATGCTGACATAGCTGCTGCCCTTAAAACATTACCCGGTGCCCAACAAGTAGGCGAAAGCGGTGAACTCTTCGTACGGGGCGGCGCTGGCTACGAAACCAAACAATTCATAGATGGTACGCTGGTAACCAATGCCTTTTTCAGCGGTGCACCGGATATTGCTACCCGTGGCCGCTATTCTCCCTTTCTATTCAAGGGTACAGTTTTTAGCACCGGCGGCTACTCTGCTTTGTATGGCCAGGCACTTTCCTCAGCACTTATTTTAGAGTCTATCGATTTGCCGGAACAATCGGCTGCTACGGCTTCTATATCACCTTTGTTTCTGGGGGCACAGTTTCAAAATCTGGCAAAAAACAAAAAGAGTAGTTGGGGTGCCACTTACAACTACACCGATGTAAGCCTGTATTTTGCTGCCGTAAAGCAAACGCCTGACTTTTTTTATAAGCCCCGTATCCATACCGCCGATGCCAATTTCCGCATCAAAACTTCTAAAACCGGTATGCTTAAGTTTTTTGCAAGTGGTGGCTACAATAAACTGGGCCTTCGCAATCGGGACATTGATTCTGCTAACCTGAAAAACGCATTTAGCGTAGCCAATGCCAATGTGTACACCAACATTACCTATAAAGAAAAGCTGGCTCCCCATTGGAAACTGAATGCTGGCCTGGCTTTTAGTTACAACCGGGACACCATTATGCAGCAACTGCAGGACGGAACTAACAAACCCATCACTAACTATCCTTCTTACTTCGGCTACAAAAACTTTGGCCTCAACAGCCAGAACTATTTTGCCGAAGCCCGTGCCGTGTTGGAGCACAAATTTACCGGCCTCAATGCCATTCGCTTTGGTGCCGAAAACTGGTATACGCATGATGTAAGCCAGTACAACCAGTACCGTACTACCATTACCGATAACCTTACTTCTGTATTTGCCGAAGGCGACTTGTACCTTACTAAAAGGCTGGCTGGTAAAGCGGGTGGCCGTTTGGAACATTCTACTCTATTGGGCCGCACCAATATTGCACCACGAGTATCTCTGGCTTACAAACTTACTAAATATGGGCAGGCTTCGCTGGCGTATGGTACCTTTTACCAAAAGCCAGAACGTAACTATTTGTTCCTGCTGCCCAACCTGAATTACATGAAGGCTACCCACTACATAGCCAATTACCAAATGGTGAATGTGCTGCACACTTTTCGGGTAGAGGCCTATTATAAAAAGTACGACCACCTGGTAAAATCAACTCCCGATACTGGCAGCGGCGGAACGGGTTATGCCAAAGGCTTCGAAATTTTTTGGCGGGATAAAAAGCTGTTGAAAAATGTAGACTACTGTGTTTCGTATTCTTACCT